>JAJTCR010000496.1 GCA_021325695.1 Steroidobacteraceae bacterium
CTCGACGACGTGTCCCTCAACCAGGCGGAGTTTCGCGACCCGACGGGGTTGCACGTGCGCCTGCTCGAAGCCCGAACGTTTTCTCCACCGGCGCTCGACCCTGTGTTCGAAACCGAGCTCGGTTACTTCGAAGGGTACGTGACGGGCGCGACCGACCTCTCTGGCGCCGGGCAATTCTGGGAACGGCTCGGATTCGTCGCGTTCCTGCACGCCGACGACGACGCGACGCCGCGGCTGGTCGCCTCGCACCGCGAAGTCAACGTCACGTTCGTCGAGGGCAACCTCGCCGCGCCGGTGCTGTGTTTCTCCGCGCCCGACATGCCGCAGCGGATCGCCCGCCTGCGTGAGCGGGGTCATGCCTTCGCACCACGCGTGCCGCGGCCGTTGCAGCGGGGAATGGCGGCGGTGCTGCAGGCACCCGACGACGTGCAAGTCCTGCTCGTACAGTCGGAAGCGTAAAATCAATTTCCCCCGACGAGGTCCTGCCATGCCGTTTCGTAACACCGCCGAGGCCTATGGAAGCGTCGCGAAGTTCCTGCACTGGGCCATCGTGCTGCTGATCATCGGCCAGTGGCTGCTCGCGGAGGCCGCCGAGGACGCGGGCAAGGGCACGCCGGAGCGCGCCTCGCTGATGGGCTGGCACATATCGTCCGGCATGCTGATCCTGATGCTCGTGCTGGTCCGCATCGGCTGGAAGATCGTCAACAAGGGACAGCCGGCGCTGCTCGGCGACGTGGTGTGGCAACGCAAAACGGCCGCGGCCGGGCACGGCATCCTGTATTTGCTCATCCTGCTCCAGCCGCTGACGGGCTGGCTCGTCGTGTCGACCGGTGGGTCGCCGATCGGCTTCTTCGGCTGGTTCGACTTCCCGGCGCTTACCGCGGAGGACCACGACTTCCACGAGACCATGGAGTCGGTGCACAAGACACTGTTCAACGTGCTGGTCGCCGTGGCGGTCGTGCACGTCGCGGCCGCCCTGTATCACCACTGGATCCTCAAGGACGCCACGCTCCGGCGCATCTTGCCGTTCACACGTTCCTGACGGTACGTCGATGCCTGCGGGCACCGCCACCCGGGCACACGCCGGGCACGCGTGCGGGCTTTCATGCATCCGGCCGACCGAAACGGGCATAGAATCTGTGCGGCTGCGGGATGGGCAGCATCTGCAAGACGCTCGATGCACGACTGTTGCTCGCATGTGCCGCGGCGCTTGCGCTGACGGGGTGCGGAAAGAAGCAGGAACAGGGGACTGCGGCGGACGAGCCCACGGCCGCCGCGACGACGGCACCCGCATCGGACGCACTCGAAGGACAGGTCGACATCGTCGCCTGGCCGGGCTACATCGAGCGCGGCGAGACCGACAAGAACTACGACTGGGTCACGGCGTTCGAGCAGGACACCGGCTGCAAGGTCAACGTCAAGACCGCCGGCACGTCGGACGAGATGGTGTCGCTGATGACCCAGGGTGGCTACGACCTCGTGACCGCCTCCGGCGACGCGTCGCTGCGCCTCATTCGCGGAGGCACCGTACAGCCGGTCGACCTCGGTCGCGTGCCGAGTTACGAGAACGTCGACGAGCGCCTCAGGCAGGCCCCATGGCATTTCGTCGACGGCAAGCAGTACGGCACGCCGTACCAGTGGGGTCCGAACGTGCTGATGTACAACACGAAAGTCTTCCCGACGCCGCCGGCATCCTGGTCGGTCGTGTTCGAGGAGCAGAAGCTACCGGACGGCAAGGCCAACAAGGGCCGCATCCAGGCCTATGACGGCCCGATCTACATCGCCGATGCCGCCGTCTACCTGATGGCGAAAAAGCCGGAGCTCGGCATCAAGGATCCGTACGAGCTCAACGAGCAGCAGTATGCGGCCGCGCTCGAGCTGCTCCGCCGGCAGCATCCGCTCGTGCACCGCTACTGGCACGACGCGAACGTCGCGGTGCAGGACTTCACGAACGAGGGTGTGGTCGCGTCGGGCTCGTGGCCGTTCCAGGTCAACACGCTCGTCGCGAACAAGCAGCCGGTCGCGAGCGTCGTACCCGCCGAAGGCGCCACCGGCTGGGCCGACACGACCTTGCTGGCCACCAACGCAAAGCACCCCAACTGCGCATACCGGTGGATGGAGTGGTCGCTCAACGCCAAGGTGCAGGGCGACGTGGCGGCGTGGTTCGGTTCCGTGCCGGCCGTGCCGGCCGCGTGCCAGGGCAACACCTTGCTCGGCGAGGCCGGTTGCGCCACCAACGGTTTCGACAATTTCGACAAGATCCATTTCTGGCGCACGCCGGAAGCGGCCTGTGCGCAGGGCACGTGCGTGCCCTACAGCCGATGGGCGACGGACTACGTGGCGGTGATGGGCGGCCGCTGAGGCAGCTCCCGACCGGGCGGCGCCGCGCGACGAGGGCGCCGTCCAGGCCACCGCGGCGCGCACCATGACCCCCGCCATCGAACTGCGCGACGCCAGTCGCGCCTTCGGCACCGTCGTCGCGCTCGACCGCGTCTCGCTCGCCATCGTGCCCGGCGAATTCTTCGCGCTGCTCGGGCCGTCCGGGTCCGGCAAGACCACTTGCCTGCGGTTGATCGCGGGATTCGACCAGCCGGACACGGGCTGCGTCCTGCTCGGCGGCAACGACGTCACGAACGCGCCCCCGTTCGCGCGCGACGTCAACACGGTGTTCCAGGACTACGCGCTGTTCCCGCACATGAGCGTCGCGGAAAACGTCGCG
>JAJTCR010000112.1 GCA_021325695.1 Steroidobacteraceae bacterium
CCGGCCTCGTCGTCGGAAGCGTGATCAGCCTGGTCCTGATCTTCGTCGTGAACCGCCAGTCGTTCCACTGGACCATGGACCTGCACGTGCCCTGGCTCGCGCTCGCGACGCTGAGCGTGACCCTGGTCGCGGCCGCGGCCGGCACCGCCGCGTTCAGCGGTCGGCGTGCGATGGGGGACGACGTCGTGCGCGCGGTCAAGGAAGACTGGTGATGCGGGCGGCGGTAGGCCTGTGCGTGCTCGCGCTGTGGTGCGCGCTCGCGGTCGCACCGCTCGAGGCGCAGGTCGTCTATCCGCCGGTGCAGCGCGGCACCGAACTGGTCTTTCCGCGCGACGAGGGCAGTCATCCGGCCTTCAAGCTCGAGTGGTGGTACGTGACCGGGTGGCTCGACGACGCTGCCAAGGCAAGCAGTGGCCCACGCGGTTTCCAGGTGACGTTCTTCCGCGTGCGGACCGGCCTCGGCGAAGACAATCCGAGCGCGTTCGCGCCGCGCCAGGTGCTGTTCGCGCACGCGGCGCTGGCCGATCCGGGCGAACGCAGGCTGCGGCACGCACAACGCTCGGCGCGCGCGGTGTTCGACCTGGCGTACGCTCGCGAGGGCGCAGTGGATGTCCGGCTCGACGACTGGACGATTCGCGACGTGGGGGACGGACGCTACCGTACGGTCGTGCGCGGCGACGATTTCCAGTTCGACCTGATGCTGCAGTCGACGCAGCCGCCGATGCTGCAGGGCGAGCGCGGCTTCAGCCGCAAGGGCCCGGACCCGCGCGCGGCGAGCCATTACTACAGCCTGCCGCAGTTGGAGGTGAGCGGCGAGATCGAGGTCGACGGCACGACACGGACCGTGACCGGGCAGGCATGGTTCGACCACGAATGGTCGAGCGATTACGTCGACGAACGCGCGCTCGGCTGGGACTGGCTCGGGATCAACCTGCACGGGCGGGGCGCGCTGATGGCGTTCCAGATGCGCGACAAGCAGGGCGGGGCACGCTGGGCGTCCGCCACGCTCAGGGCGCCGTCACCCGAGGCAGGTCCGTCGCCCGACCCGTCGCAGTCCTCGGCGGTAGAGCCGGCAACGGGCGCCGTGCAGACCTTCGAGCGCGAGGACGTGACCTGGACGGTGCTCGACACCTGGCGTTCGCCGCGCACGGGCATCGAGTACCCGGTGCGGTGGCGCCTGCGCGTCGGGGCGACGACGTATCGGGTCGAGCCGCTGATGCTCGATGCCGAGCTCGACTCGCGCGAGTCCACCGGCGTGCTGTACTGGGAAGGGCCCGTGCGACTGCTCGACGACGCGAGCGGCGATGAACTCGGTCGTGGCTTCCTCGAACTGACCGGGTACGGCGGCAAGCTCGATCTCTGAGGCTACCTCCGGCGCCAGCCCATCCGTGCGCACCACACGAAGTAGCCCGCGATGACGACGCACGCGACGGTCATCAGGATGGTCTCGCCGCGACCGACCTCGTGGGGCGCCGCGCGTGGCAGCCAGCCGATCAGGAACGCGAGCCCGAGCACCGCGAACACGGCCGCCGCGGTCGCGCTCAGCGCCGGTCGCGACCTGAAGAAGGTGGACGTCCCGAGACGGAGCACCGGGCTCAGAGCTGTCGCGCGTTGAACGTGTCGCAGGCGCGCGGGTCGCCGGTCTCCATCCCGACCTGCAACCAGCGCCGCCGCTGCTCGGAGCTGCCGTGCGTGAACGAGTCGGGCACGACGACGCCCTGC
This sequence comes from Steroidobacteraceae bacterium, assembly GCA_021325695.1. GTDB lineage: Bacteria > Pseudomonadota > Gammaproteobacteria > Steroidobacterales > Steroidobacteraceae > RPQJ01. The sequence goes on from JAJTCR010000112.1 coordinate 1,723, forward strand.
GGCGACTGTCGCTGCAGGCGGTCGTCGCCGATCGCGCTCGCGGCACCCAGCGCCTCGTCGATGTCCGCGTCCGTGACCTGCAGGCGACCCGCGGCATCGTGCGCCCAGACACCCGCATAGCAGTCGGCCTGGAGTTCCAGCATGACCGAGGCCCGGTTGGCTTCGGGGCCGCCGCGCTCGCGCACGGCCTGGACCTGCCCGGCCGTGCCCTGCAGGTGCTGCACGTGGTGGCCCACCTCGTGCGCGATCACGTACGCATAGGCGAAGTCGCCCTCCGCGCGGAAGCGGCTCTGCATGTCGTTGAAGAACGAGAGGTCCACGTACACCCGCTGGTCCAGCGGGCAGTAGAACGGACCCATCGCCGACTGGCCCGCGCCGCATTCGGACTGCGTCGCCTCGGTGTACAGCACGAGCGTGGCCGGCGTGTACTGGTCGCCGAAGAAGCGGCCCCACGTCGACTCGGTCTCACCGAGCACGACTTCGGCCAGGGCACGGTACTGCCCTTCCTCGGCCGACTCCTGGTACGGCTGGTCGCCCGGTTGCATCTCCACTTGCGAGCCTTGCTGCGCCATCTGCAGGAAGGGCAGCGGATTGATGCCGAGCAGGCTCAGCACCAGCACGATCGCCACGCCGCCGAGACCGAGCCCGGCGCCGGTGCGACCGATGCGCATCCCGCGCCGGTCCTCGACGTTGCTGCTGCGCCGTCCCCCGCGAATGTCCATGCGTACGACTCCTCGAACGTTGCGAACGACTATGGCACGTCCCCGCGAGGGCCGGAATGTGTCCGCCCGGATGTCCGCTGTCCGCGAGCGGACAGTTCCAGACCGCTCGCTGGATGACGCCGGCAAAAAAAACCCAACGCCGACAGTCGGTTAACCAGCTGCATCGAAATTGGCACGGCTCCTGCAATCCCTTGGCTGGTCCGCTGCATCCAACGTCCACGCGTCCGACCTTTGCCAGCCACCAGCCACCAGCCCTCATGCCGCTCGCATCGATCACCCGCATCGCCAACCCGGACCGGACCACCGCGCCGGGCATGCGCAGCACCGACGGCCAGGACCGCATTCTCGACACGTCAGGCCACGACTGGCGTCGCGACAAGCGGGTCCTGATCACCGCGGCCGTCCTGCTGCTCCTGCTCGGCGCGATGTTCCTGAACTGGCTGCTCGGCGCGTGGGCGTCGAGCGACTCGACGGTGTCCCGCGAGCGCCTGCGCATCGCGACCGTCTCTCGCGGCGAGTTCCTGAGCGACGTGGCGGCGCAGGGCACCGTCGTCGCGGCCGTGAGCCCGACGCTGTACGCGCCGGCCGCGGGCACGGTCACGCTCGCGCGCAACGCCGGCGACCCGGTCAAGAAAGGCGATCTGGTTGCGACCGTGGTGAGCCCCGCACTGCGCAGCGAATTCGAGCAGGAGCGCGCGACGCTCGACAGCCTCGTCGTGGACCTGCGACGCCAGGAAATCGACGTGCGTCGGAAGATCCTGCAGAGCCAGCAGACCAGCGACATGGCGGGTGTCGCGATCCGCGCCGCGGAACGCGAGTTCGAGCGCGCCGAGCAGGCCTGGGGCCAGAAGGTCATCAGTGCGCGCGACTACCAGCGTGCCAGGGACGAACTCGACGAGGCGAAGCTCACGCACCACCACGCGATCGAGACCGCGGGGCTCGAGAAGGAAGGGCTCGAGTTCGAGCTGCAGACGCGGCGGCTGCAGCGCGATCGCCAGAAGCTGCTGGTCGCCGACCTCGAGCGTCGCGTGGGCGAACTCGAGGTGAAGTCGCCGGTCGACGGCGTGGTCGGCACGCTCGCGGTGACGCAGAAGGCGGCCGTGCAGCAGGACGCGGCGATCGTGACCGTCGTCGACCTGTCGGCGCTCGAGGTCGAATTCCGCGTCGCGGAATCGTACGCGGGCGCGATCGGGCTCGGCATGCCGGCCGAGGTCTCGCTCGGCGGCAAGACCTACGCCGGGGAAGTCACGGCGATGTCGCCCGAGGTGCGGCAGGGCGAAGTCACGGGCCGCGTGCGACTCAAGGAGCTGCCGCCGGGCCTGCGCCAGAACCAGCGCGTGTCGGTGCGCATCCTGATGGACGAGCGCGACGACGTGCTCAAGGTCGAGCGCGGCGCCTTCTACGAGGCCGAGGGCGGCGCGTACGCCTACGTGGTCCGCGACGACGTCGCGGAGCGCAGGCCCATCCGCACGGGCGCGGTCAGCGTCCGCGAGATCGAGATCACCGACGGGCTGGCCGAAGGCGACCAGATCGTCATTTCCGACACCGACGACTTCAAGAACGCCGAGCGCGTGCTGCTCGCGGACTGATGCCGATCGATCACACAGGGGACCGTTCCATGCTCGAGATGCACAACGTGACGAAGGCCTACCGCACCGACCTGCTGGAGACGCACGCCCTGCGTGAATTCAGCCTCGAGGTGAAGAAGGGAGAGTTCGTTGCCGTCACCGGGCCGTCGGGCTCGGGCAAGACCACGTTCCTGAACGTCGCGGGCCTGCTCGAGACGTTCGACAGCGGCACCTACCGGCTCGACGGCCAGGACGTGAGCAAGCTCGACGACGACGCGCGTTCGCAGGTCCGCAACCGCAAGATCGGCTTCATCTTCCAGAGCTTCAACCTGATCCCGGACCTCAACGTCTTCGACAACGTCGACGTGCCCCTGCGCTACCGGCGCATGCCCACCTCCGAGCGGCGCGAGCGCATCAATGCCGCGCTCGATCTCGTCGGGCTCGGCTCGCGCAACAAGCACCTGCCGTCGCAGCTGTCGGGCGGGCAGCAGCAGCGAGTCGCGATTGCACGGGCTCTTGCGGGCGACCCTGCGCTGCTGCTCGCCGACGAGCCCACCGGCAACCTCGATTCGCTGATGGCCCGGCAGGTCATGGACCTGATGGAGCAGATCAACGGCATGGGCGCCACGATCGTGATGGTCACGCACGATCCGGAGCTGGCCCGTCGCGCGCATCGCAACGTGCAGGTCATCGACGGCCAGATCACGGACTTCAAACCGTACGAACCGCACGCGGCCACCGTGACGCCGCTGCATTCGGCCGCTGCCAACGCGACCTACGGCTGAGCCGCCGACCGCGAGGATCCGCACGATGAACGCCTACGACTTTCGTCTCGCCTGGCACAGCATCCGGCGCAACCCGGGCCTCGCCGCGCTGATGGTGCTCGCCATTGCGCTCGGCATCGCCGTGGTCGCGGTGACCTTCACGGTCTACCACGCGATGGCCACCAACCCGATCGAGCACAAGAGCGAGCGGCTCAACGCCGTCACGATCGACACCTGGGACCCGCAGCAGCCCTACGACGAGGACCAGCCGGAGCACCCGCCGACGCTGATGACCTACAAGGACGCGACCCACCTGTACGGGTCGCAGGCCGCGCCGCGCGCACTGATCATGTACAAGTCCGGCGTGCTGGTGCTGCCGGAACGGCAGGGCGTGAAGGCGTTCGACGCGGTCACCCGCGTCACGACGCACGAATTCTTCTCGATGTTCGACGTGCCCTTCCAGTACGGCGGCGGCTGGGACGTCGCGGCGGACCGCGGCCCGGAGCCGGTGGTCGTGTTGAGCGACGAGACCAACCAGAAAGTCTTCGGCGGCGGCAACAGCGTCGGCCGCACGCTCCGGCTCGACAAGAACGATTACCGCGTGGTCGGCGTGCTGAAACCCTACGCGCCGAGCCCGAAGTTCTTCGACCTCAACAACGGCTCGTTCGAGGACCCGGAAGACCTTTACCTGCCATTCGGCTGGGGCCGGGCCCTGGAGTTGCCGGTCTACGGCAACACGAATTGCTGGAAGGGCGAGACGATCAACTCCTACCAGGACTTCCTCAATTCCGAATGCGTCTGGTTGCAGATGTGGGCGGACCTGCCGGCGCTGGCGGACCGCGAAAAATTCCAGGCCTACCTGGACAACTACGCCCGCGCGCAGAAGGCCGCCGGGCGCATGCCACGACCGCTCAACAACCAGATC
>JAJTCR010000113.1 GCA_021325695.1 Steroidobacteraceae bacterium
GCTCGGCGTCTCGGGCTACGACGAGGCGATCTCGATACCGAGCGAGCACGCCCACCAGATGGCGTTGCGCATCCAGCAGGTCCTCGAACACGAGACCAATATCCCCGCGGTCACCGATCCCCTCGGCGGTTCGTACTACGTCGAGTTCCTGACGGCCGAGCTCGAGCGCCGTGCCTGGGAGTTCGACGAGCAGATCCTCGCGCAGGGCGGTTTCCTCGCCGCGCTTGACTCGGGTTGGCTGCACGCGCGCGCGCGCGAGAATCAGCACACGCAGGCGCTAGCCGAGGCGCGGGGCGAGCGCAAGGTCGTCGGAGTCAATTGCTTCCAGGACGACGTCGCGCCCTGGGAGGTGGACGGCTTTCCGCCCATCACCGACGCATATCCGGTCGCGCTCGAGCGACTGCACGCGGTTCGGCGTGAACGGCACGAGTCGGCCGCATCCGCCGCGATGCGCGACCTCGAGGCCACGTGCCGCGAGCCGACCCGCAACCTGATGCCGGCGATGCTGCAGGCACTCGACGCCGAGGTCACGCTCGGCGAGATCGGCGACATCTATCGCCAGACGTGGGGCGACTGGCAGACACCCGAGCTGGTCTGAGCGGGTTCGCCACGGAGGACACACCATGCCTGAAGCCCGTCACGAAGACGCCTCGTCGTCGTCAACCGCCGCCGCGCACGTCGGGGGCGTCAGCCGCATCCTGCTGGCGAAGACGGCGCTGGACGGTCACTGGCGCGGAATCTCCGTCGTCGCGCGTGCACTGCGCGACGGCGGATTCCAGGTGATCCTGGGCGGCATGAGCACGGGCGCGGAGATCGTGCGGGCCGCGGTGGACGAGGACGTCGACCTGGTCGGGCTCAACGTGGGCGGCCACGTCGAGGTCGCCGAGCGCATCGTCGCGGAGCTGCGCGCGGCCCGTCCCGAACTGCCGGTGTTCGCGGGCGGCATCATCGCCCCGTGGGCCGCGAAGCGGTTGCGCGCGCTCGGCGTCGAGGTATTTCCACCCGGCTCGCCGCTCGACGCGATCGTCGCGTGTGCGCGGAAGCTGACGGGTGACGCTGGCGGCTGAGTCAATCGGCGATCGGAACGGATCGCCTGGCGTCCGATCCCGGATCTTGGGCCCGGCTCCGAAAACCGACATGTCGCCGGCCCAAGACCCGGACCGAAAGCCGAAGACGGCCTTCCGACGAACGCTTTGTTACGGCGCTAGGACTCCACGCAGCAACGACGCTCCCGCGAGGGCGAGGTCGGTCCGGCCGGACTGGACGTCTTCGAGCAGCGCCGCGAACTCGGCACTGCGCATGGTCGATGCGATGCGCGCGTCGAGCTGCGCCGACAGCACGCCCTGCAGCGCGAGCCGAAGCAACCGCTGCTGCCGCCGTGGCATCGCCCCCGTGTCCGTGAGCCACGAGCGGTGGGCGGCGATCGCGGCCCAGACTTCGTCCGTGCCGCGGTCCTCGCTCGCCACGGTCTCGACGATCGGTGGACGCCACGCGCCGGGCGCCGCGTGCTGCACCGTGCGTTCGAGGTCGAGCCGCATCGTTCGTGCGCCGTCGCGATCGGCCTTGTTGAGCACGAAAACGTCGGCCATCTCCAGCAGCCCGGCCTTGACGGCCTGCACTTCGTCGCCGGCGCCCGGGTTCATCACGACCACGGTCGTGGTCGCCGCCTCGACGATGTCGAATTCCGTCTGCCCGACGCCGACCGTTTCGATCACGATCCACGGCCAGCCCGCGGCATCGAGCGCGCGAATCGCGAACGGCGCGGCCAGCGAGAGCCCGCCCGCACCGTTGTCCGCCGTCATCGAGCGCACGAAGACACGCTCGTCGGAGGTCGTGTGCTCCATGCGCAGCCGGTCGCCGAGGACCGCCCCGCGCGTGAGCGGCGACACCGGGTCCAGCGCAAGCACCGCGACGCGGTCGTTGCGGCGCACCGCGGACTTGAGCATGGAGCCCACGAGCGTCGACTTGCCGGCGCCCGGCGCGCCGGTCACGCCGACCGTGGCGGCACGGCCCGTGTGCGGCGCCAGCACGGCATCGAGCCCGGGCGCGTCGAGCGGCCGGCGGTCGATCAGCGTGATCGTGCGCGCGATGGCCGCCCGGTCGCCCCGCAGCACACGCTCCAGCAGGTCTGCCGGGCCGGTCGCCGTCAACTCACAGTGCCTTGCGCAGCAGCGGAACCAGTTCGTCCGGGTTGGCGATCGGTCGCGGATTGGTGCCGCACCAGATGTCCTGGAACGTGTAGCCCGCGAGCGGGCCGAGGTCCGCCTCCTTGAGACCGACCGCGGTCAGGCTGCGCGGCATGCCGAGGCCCCGGATCGCCTCGTCGGCGAGCACGTGCGCGGGCCGGTTCGGCTGGCCGAACGCAATGCTGATCAGCTGCTGGCGCTCGCCATTGACCGGGCGGTTGTACTCGAGCGCGAACGGTGCCATCACGCACGACGTATAGCCGTGCGGCACGTTGAACGAGCCGCCGAGCGCGTGACCGATCGCGTGGCTGATGCCCATCGGCAGGCCGCAGACGATCGATACCATCGAGCACCAGGCGCCCATCTGGCACATCTGCCGCGCCTCGAGGTCGGCGCCGTTGGCCTTGACGCGCGGCAGTCCCTGCGAGAGCAACCGCACCGCGTTCATCGCCATGCCGTCGTAGTAGTCGTTCGAGCCCAGCGATCCGAGCGTCTCGAACGCGTGGTCGAACGATCGCACGCCGGTCGACAGCCAGATCCACTCGGGCGTGTGCACCGTGAGCAACGGATCGAGGATCACTGCCTTCGCCGTCATGCTCGGGTGCATGTACCCCTGCTTGACGTTGCTGACCTTGTCGGTCGCGCCGGACAATGCGTTGAACTCGCCGCCGGAGAGGGTCGTCGGCGCGATCACCACGGGCAGGTCGGGTCCCTCGAACGCCGGCGCGGTCACCGAGTGGTCGGCGTTCACGACCAGGTGATAGGGCTCCATCGATTCCGGCGTCCGCAATCCGTGCTTGAGACAGATCGCGAGGATCTTGGTCAGGTCGGTCGCGGACCCGCCGCCGATCGAGGCGAGCATGTCCGGCGAGACTTTCTCGGCGGCAACGGTCGCGGCCGAGACGTCTTCACGCGGCACGTGCGGACGCACGTGGTCGAACACGCCGACGAGCTTCGAGCCGAGCGCCGTGCGCACTTTCTCGATCCCGTCGGTCTGCGTATTCAAGGTGTGGCTGCACACCAGGAACACTCGCCGGGCGCCGAGCCGCTCCGCCTCTTCGGCGAGCGCCTCCGCCACCGGTCGTCCGCTGTGCACGCGCTCGAGCGCAGTGAGTCCGATCATCGTCCGGTACATGGCCGCTCCGTGGGAAGGCCGGGAAAAGTCCCTGTGCGCGTGATTGTATCGATCATACCGATGGTGTACAAAGTATTACTGATAGGAAGATATACAGACCAGCTGGTATTGCGCTGCAAGAGGCGCCGCCATGGCTTCCGGCCGTCGCCGGGACATCGCAAGAGGGATCGATGAACGCCCACTCCACCACTTCCGAACCCGGGACTGCCCGCGGCCATTCGGACCCGCGCGTGCCCCCGCGCGAGCAGTGCGTCGTCCGGTACCTGATCGACCGCTGGGCCAGGGAACGCGGCGACCAGCCCTACGTCCTGTTCGACGGCGGACGGCAGTGGACCTATCGGGAACTGCGGGAGCGCGTGGTTGCGGTTGCAGTCGGCCTGCAGAAGCTCGGGGTGAAGCAGGGAGACCACGTGTTGTGCTGGCAGCCCAACACGCCGGAGATGCTGCTCACCTACTACGCGCTCAATTACCTCGGGGCGGTCTACGTGCCGATCAACACCGCGTATCGGGGCGGCGTGCTCGAGCACGTGATCGAGAACTCGGATGCAAGGCTCGGCGTGGTCCACGCCGACCTCCTCCCGCGGCTCAAGGAGGTTCCGCTCGCCAGGCTCGAGCGGCTCGTCATCACCGGTGCAGCCGAGTCACCGCCGGCGCCGTTGCCCGCGGTCTCATTCTCGACGCTGCCGGGCAAGCCGGGGGAATTGCTGCCGCTCGTGCGGCCGATCGAGCCGTGGGATACGCAGTCGATCATCTACACCTCGGGCACGACCGGACCGTCGAAAGGCGTGCTCTCGTCGTACCTGCACATGTACACGAACCCGGGTCCCGAGTCCTGGCACTTCATCGACGGCACCGACCGCTTCCTCGTCAACATGCCGATGTTCCACATCGGCGGCATGGGGCTGCCGTTCGCGATGCTCGTGCGCGGCGGTTCCTGCGTGCTGCCGGAACGTTTCTCGACCGACACGTTCTGGCCGCTCGTGCGCGATACCGAGGTCACCGCCGTGTTCCTGCTCGGCGTGATGGCGACGTTCCTGCTCAAGGCGCCGCCGGGACCGCAGGACCGTGACCACAAGGTCCGCAAGTGCTTCATCGTGCCGCTCAACGACGGCGCGCAGGAGGTTCACGAGCGTTTCGGCGTGGACGTCTACACGATCTTCAACATGACCGAGATCTCCTCACCGATCGTGTCGGAGCCCAATCCCAGGGTGCGCGGCACGTGCGGCAAGGTCCGCGCGGGCGTCCAGGTGCGGCTCGTCGACGAACACGACTGCGAGGTCGCGGTGGGCGAGGTGGGCGAGATGCTGGTCCGTACCGACCGGCCGTGGGCCATGAACAGCGGCTACTACAAGAATCCCGAGGCCACGGCCCGTGCCTGGCGCAACGGCTGGTTCCACACGGGCGACGCATTCCGCGTGGACGAGGCGGGCAACTTCTTCTTCGTCGACCGCATCAAGGACGCGATCCGGCGCCGCGGCGAAAACATCTCGTCGTTCGAGGTGGAGGCCGAGATCGTGCGCTTCCCGGCGGTGCGCGAGGCCGCGGCGATCGCCGTGCCAAGCGAACTCGGCGAGGACGAGGTGATGGCGATCGTCGCTGCCGCGCCCGGACAGACGGTCGACCCGGCCGCGTTGATCGAGTTCCTGCGCGACCGCCTCGCGTACTTCATGATCCCGCGTTACGTGCGCGTGCTGCCGGAACTGCCGAAGACCCCTTCGGCGAAGGTACTCAAGACGGACCTGCGTCGCGAGGGGATCACTGCGGATACCTGGGACCGCGAGAAAGCCGGTATCGTCGTCCGCCGGGACCGCATCGGGAGCTGAGTCAAGGTGGCAACGGGCAAGCGCATCGTGAGGGCGGCCGCGCAGGACGGCGTGGCGGTGGCAGGCGCGGAGGCGCCCGCAAAGGCATCGGAACTGCGCTCGGAAGTGCAGGAGTTCAAGCGGCGCCGCATCCTCGAGGAAGCGCGTGAACTGTTCTTCGCGCAGGGTTACGAGTCGACCACGCTCGACGCCATCGCCGAGTCGCTCAACGTCACCAAGCCGTTCCTGTATTCGTACTTTCGCAACAAGAGCGAAATCCTCAACGCGATCTGCGAGATCGGCATCACCGAATCGATCGCAGCCCAGGAGGACGTGCTCGCGATGCCGATCCCGGCGTCGGAGAAGCTGCGGCTGATCGTCGAGCGCGTGACGACGATCGTGATCCGCGACCAGAAGTACGTCGTGGTATACAACCGGGAAGAGAAGAACCTGGAGCCCGCCGAGCAGAAGGCGCTGCTCGACCTGCGCAAGACCTTCGACCAGAAGCTCGCCCGCCTGCTCGAGGAGGGCACCGCGGCCGGCGAATTCGAGGTCGACAATCCGCGCATGCTGGCG
>JAJTCR010000114.1 GCA_021325695.1 Steroidobacteraceae bacterium
GTCCGGTCAAGGGCCTGCAGACGCTGATGCCGCTGATGGCGCGCGAACTGCAGAGCTGATCGCCGCGGCGGTCACATCTGCGAGGCGAAGATCGAGGAAAGCTTTTCCACGGCTTTTTCGTGCCACGGCCGCCGGGCCCAGGCGGCGTACGTCACCAGTCGCGACCGAGCGAGGTCCTCCTCGAACACGCGTTCGATCTCGGCGGCGAACGCGGGGTCGTAGACGTTCAGGTTGGCCTCGTCGTTGAGCCTGAACGAGCGGTTGTCGAAGTTCGTCGAGCCCACCGAGACCAGCTGGGAATCGACGATCAGGGCCTTGCAGTGGAACATCGCGGGCTGGAACTCGTGGATCTTCGCGCCCGCACGCAGCAACACACCCCAGTCGCCCCGTGAGGCGCGGCGCGTCACCTGCGAATCGATGTATTCGCCGGGCACGATGATGCGCAGTCGCACGCCGCGCTCGAGCGCGGCCAGCAGGGCACGACGCGTCAGCGCGTCGGGCACGAAGTAGGCGGCCGACAGGTCGATCGTGTGCTCGGCCGCGGTGATCGACAGCAGGTACATGAGCTGCATGCTGTCGCCGCCACCGGACGGTGAACTCGTGAACACCTGCCCGAGGGCGGTCCCCACCGGTTCGAGCGCGGGGAAATAGGCTTCGCCCTGCAGCACCTTGCCCGTGGTCTTGATCCAGTTGTCCATGAAGGCGGCCTGCATTTGCGCCACCGCCGGGCCCTCGAGCCGGTAGTGCGAATCGCGCCAGTGCTTCGGATCCGCCGCGTCGCCGTCCCAGTCGTCGCTGATGCCGACGCCGCCGGTGAAGCCGATCCGGCCGTCGACGACCAGCAGCTTGCGGTGGGTGCGGTTGTTCATCCGCGTCAGGTGGTACCAGTGCAGCGGATGAAATCGGTGCACCTCGACGCCGGCGGCCACCATCCGGTCGAGCAGCGCCTCTTCCATTTTCTGGCTGCCGACCCAGTCGATCAGCACGTGCACGCGAACGCCCCGGCGGGCCTGCTCGCTCAGCGCGTCGGCGAACCGCCGCCCGATGTCGCCCGACCAGTAGATGTACGTTTCGAACGTGATCGTCGAGCGCGCGCTGCGGATCGCTTCGAGCATCGCGGGAAAGATCTCGACGCCGTTCTCGAAGTTCTCGACGCGGTTGCCGTCGATGATCGGCGGCCCGAGCAGGATGCCGAGCTCACGGCGGAACTGCGGATCCTGCACGCCATAACGATGTTCGAGGGATTTCTCGATCTCGCTTTCCGACGTGACGAAGTTGAGCGCCACGATCGTGACGACGATGGCGACGACGGCGCCGACCAGGGCGGCCAGGACCATTCGCTTGCGGCTCCAGGCCATGGGCGTCCTCGGGAAGACCTTTCGGACGTCCAGCGTTCCCGGCGCAGCGCACAATGCCTATCAGACAGCCACCCAAAAGAGCCCGCCGGCACGGGACGCCGTCCTCCGGGCGAAGGTGCTTCGGAAGCCACCTCGGTCGAGGGCAGCTCAACGTCGGGGCGACGACTCCCAGCCCGCGTCACGCGCGGCGGCTTCGGCGTTCGCGTCCAGCGCGTCGCCCGCGATCGTTGCCTCGACGAGCGTCCGCACGCTCGCGGGCAGCGCGGCGCTCCTCGCCTGTCGCAGGTTCGTATCCGCCGCAACGTCGGGGATCGACTCGAGGATCCGCACTTGCCAGGCGCCGCCGCGCGCGTGGCAGGCGAGCCCCGCCTGGGCGGTAGTCGCGCCCCGGATCTCGAAACTCCGGCAATAGTCGCCCGACGTCGCGAGATAGCTGACCCCGATCGTGATCGGCGCGGAGCGTTCGGCGGCGAGCTGGCGCGACAGCGCCGTCGCCAGCGCGTCGGTCGCCACCATGCCCTCGGGACCGGAGGCGACGTACGTCTCCGGCGACTGTGGTGCCAGAACCTGTCGGCCGAGCAGAACGCCGACCACCAGGCTTGCGGCGACGGCGAACCATCGTGGCGGGTTCCACGTTGCTGGGCGCCGTGCCTTCGCCGGCCACCTCGCGACGCCTCCCTCGCGTGCGCTCGATCTCCGCACCGCGAGCAGCAGGCCATCGGGCACGGGCTCGGAGAGCGTGGGATCGAACACGGCCTTGAGTTCGCGCCGCAGGCGTCGTTGCACCTCGACCCGCCGCGCGAGCCCTGGGTCCGTGGCGAGCGCGCATTCGAAGGCTTCGCGTGTTGCGTCGTCCAGTTCGCCGTCGACGTAGGCGAGCAGCGTTTCGTCGTCGTACTCGTTCATCGTGCCCCCGTGACGGAGGGTTCGAGATGGGTCGTGAGCGCAGTGCGCGCGCGCGCGAGCCGGCTCGTCAGTGTTCCGATCGGCACGCCCATGACGTCCGCCGCTTCCTTGTAGGAGAGTCCTTCGACCAGCACGAGGCCGACCGCAAGACGTTGCTCGTCCGGCAGCGTCGCAAGGGCACGCCGCAACGCGATGTTCTCGAGCGTCGCGTCCGAGGACGCGCCCGCCGCTTCGCCGGCCGCGTCCTCCGGGGCGAACAGCCGGTCGCGACGTTGCCGGCTTCGCAGCTCGTCCAGCCAGGCGTGGCGCACGATCCCGAACAGCCAGTGCAAAGGGTTCGAACCCGGTCGGTACTGGTCGAGGTGGCGCAGCGCGCGTTCGACGGCGAGTTGCACGAGGTCGTCCGCGTCGTGCACGTTGCGACACAGCGTCCGCGCGAAGCGCCGCAGGCGTGGCAGTGCATCGACGATGGCCTCGCTCAAGTCCACCTGGGCACTACGCCCGGAGCGCGCACTTTCTTCCATGTCCGAAAATTTATTTTTCCACGTGATGCGCGGGCAGTAATGTTGCCACATGGCAAGCACGCCCACGCGCGACTGGATACTCCGGGGCATCGGCTGCGTCATGACGTGCTGGATCTCAGCGCCGCCGGCTCAGGTCACCCTGCCGGAGCTGGACGTGAAATTGCCGTCGGCAAAATTGCCCGCGTCGTCCCTCGACCCGGCTGGTGCCGGGAGACTCGCCGCGAAGGTGGACGCCCGCAAGCTGCGTGTCCGCGCACGTGTGCGCGCACACCCGGACCGCCTGGCCGTCGATCCGCGCGGTGAACTGGTCGTGCGCGGCGAGTTGCTGGCGGAGCCGTCGAACGACGCGGCAATGCGTGCCTGGGCCGATGCCGGCTTCAGGGTTCTGCGCCAACGGTCCCTCGCGGACTTCGGCCTCGATCTGTACGTGCTCGAGCCGCCGGCCGGCCGGGCGCTCGATGCATCGCTGCGTCGGCTACGTACACTCGACCCCCCAGGGCATTACGACTTTCACCATGTCCTGACCGACGGTGGGTCGGCCGACGTCGGTAACGTCGCGAACGACGTCGCGACGCCGGCGAGTCCCGCCCGAACCGTCCGCGTGGGATTGATCGACGGCGGGCTGGCCGCAACGCACGAAGCCTTCGCCGGTGTGGGCCTGCTGGTCCACGGCTGCGGGGACGAGCGCGTGCCGAGCACCCACGGCACGGCCGTGGGCGCGTTGCTGGCGGAGTCGCTCGGCGCGCGCGCGAACGGCGGCGCCCAGGGTGTCGAACTCGTCGCGGCCGACGTGTATTGCGGCGATGCCACTGGCGGTGCCGTCGAGCGCGTGATCGACGCGTTGGGCTGGATGTCGCAGCGGCAGGTGCCCGTGATCAACGTGAGCCTCGTCGGACCGCGCAACCGTGTACTCGAGCGCGTGATCGCGCGGGTCATCGCGCGCGGACACACGATCGTCGCCGCGGTGGGTAACGACGGTCCCGCCGCGTCACCGCTGTTTCCGGCGGCATACGAGGGCGTGGTCGGCGTGACTGCGGTGGATCGACGCAGGCGGGTCCTGCTGGAAGCCGGTCGTGGACCGCATGTCGACTTCGCGGCGCTGGGCACGGACCTGCAGGCGGCCACGTTGCCGCACGGACGAGCCTCGGTCCGCGGGACTTCATTCGCGGCCCCGCAGGTCGCGGCCATGTTCGCGCGGCGATTGCAACGTGCCGATCCGGCGGCCGCCGCGGCCGCCTTCGAAGCCCTGGCGCACGAGGCGATCGACCTAGGCGCCCGGGGGCGCCATCCGATTTACGGCCTGGGCTGGGTTGAAATCCCGTCGCCGGACGGGAAGTCGGCTGCGCCTGGGCTTCTGTCAAAAGACCGGGCCCAGTAGATCCGCGTGGAAGAAATGCCGACTGCCGGTCGTATAGCTCATCGAAGCACGCGGACTGTTCCGCGGTCACGGTGAGGAAAGACGACATGAATACCAAGCATCGTTCGCTCGCGTTGGGCGCGGCGTTGTGCGCGGCCTGGCTCTGGACGAGTCCGGCCTCCGCGCAGATTCTCGGCGGATCGCTGGGCGGCGGCGCGGGCGGGTCCCTGGTCGGCGGGCCGGGGTTCGCCGTCGGCGGCGACCTGCGCATGGATGCGAGCGGTTCGCTGCACGCGGATCCGGGTGCAGTCCGCTCGACGGCGGACGCGGCCCGAAGCCACGTGTCGGAGCGTGGGAGCACGACGCGCGCGCGCGCGACGGCGACGGGACGCCAGGCGATCGACGTCACCCAGGCGACGACCGGTGCAACGGCGGCAACGGCGGCAGCGGGGGGCGAGGTTACGCAGGGCAGCGTGTCCGGCAACGTCGACGCGGCGGCGGCCATCGCCACGGCGACGGAAGCGAGCGAAGTCACGTCCGGCGCCCGGGCGGTGCAGGCTGCGTCGCTACAGCGTGGGACGTTGGCCCCCTCGGCTGGATCTTCAGCTGAGGGCGCAAATCCGGACGACCAGCCGACGGAGGCGCAGGCGCCCGACCGCAAACGTGCCGAGTCGCCCTCTGCGCACGGTCGAGCGGGTGGACGAGCATCGGCCACCGCCGGGCACGAGGTCGCCGCGTCGAACTGACGCGCCACGGCCGAGCAGGGGCGGACTCGTCGAGTCAGGTCCGTCCCTGCTTCTCCTCTGCGCACTCCGTCAGCTCGCGGTCGGCCACGCACCGAACCTGCGTGTCGTACACTTGTTGCCCGGAGGACACACGCATGCGCACAGGCAACCCCGTACTCAACGACAAGGCCTTCGGCCGGGCCATCGGCGGCACCGACCGGATGACGCTCGACGGCACGGTCAACAAGACCATGATCCTGTTGACGATATGCTTCGTCGCCGCGGCCTGGACCTGGGGACGGTTTTTCGCCACGCAGACGGTCGCATCGATTTCGACGCTGATGTGGGTCGGGATCCTCGGCGGGCTCGTGCTCGCGTTCGTGACGGCGTTCAAGGCGCACCTCTCCCCGTACACGGCGCCGGCCTACGCCGGACTCGAGGGCCTGGCGATCGGCGGCATCTCGGCCGTGATGGAGGCACGCTACCCGGGCATCGTGATCCAGGCGGTGGGACTGACGTTCGGCACGCTGCTGTGCCTGCTCGGCCTCTACAAGGCCGGGCTGATCAAGGTGACGCAGAATTTCCGGCTCGGCGTCATGGCCGCCACGGGCGCAATCTTCGTGCTCTACCTCGTGCAGATGGTCATCCGGATGTTCGGCGGCACGGGCATGGGGTTCATCCACGAAAGCGGCACCGTCGGCATGCTGTTTTCCGTCTTCGTCGTGACGATCGCGGCGCTGAACCTGGTGCTCGACTTCGACTTCATCGAGCAGGGCGCCGAGCAGGGTGCGCCGAAGTACATGGAGTGGTAC
>JAJTCR010000115.1 GCA_021325695.1 Steroidobacteraceae bacterium
GAGCGGCCCCGGCGAGTCGCAGTACGCGATGGCGACGCCGCGCTGGAACTCCGGCATCAGGATGATTTCAAGCGGTTCGTCGGGCACGGTGACGAAGCCCTTGGCACGCAAGAACTCGGTCTTTTCCTGAAGCGCCTGCTTGGCGAGGTCGACGACGCCGGTGCGCGGCGGGCGTTCGGCGCTCGCCACTTCGAGCGCGGCCTCGATGGCCGCCTGCTGCTCGGCGGGCGTCGGGTTGGCGGGCGTTGCCGGCGCGCCGGCGCGACCTGCGAGCACCCGGCGGGCGACTTCGTACATCTTCGCGCGCGCCGCGATCGCTTCGCGCTCGGCGCGTTGTCGTATTTCGGTCCGTGTGAGCGGCGACATCAACGCGAAGGCGAGCTTCTCGTCGTACAGCTCGCGGCCGATCCGGAATTCACCCTTGGCCTTCGGCTGCAGCTCTTTTACGAGCCACTGCTGGTGCGCCTGCACCGCCGTCCGAGCATTTGCGATCGCCTTGTCGAGCCGCGCGCGTTCCGCCTCGGGCAGCTGCGCCATGGCCGGCACGACCAGCTCGTCGACCAGGCTCAGCACGCCCGGGTTCTGCTTGACTGCGGTCTCCGCGTGGATCGACGGCACGCGCTCCGCGACGAGGTTCGCGCGCGTCTGTTCGAGCAAGCGCGGCAGCTTCTCGAGCCGCGCCGTCACCGAGCGCAACCGCTCGGGCAGCGGCGCGAAGTCTCGCGCGAGCAGGCCGTAGATCGCCTGGCCCGTGAGCTGCGTGTAGAGCAGCGGATCCCAGGACCAGTCGCGGTACTTCTCCTCGGACCACACCGAATAGCGCAGCTGGTTTTCGAGCATGGCGGCGTCGACCTGGTTCGCGCGCGACAGCCGCGCGCGATCGAGCGCCTGCAGCTCAGCGAGCAGCCCCTTCACCCACGCGAGCGTGCGCGCGCGGCCCGCGGCGCTGAGGTCGTCGAGCTCGCCGTCCGTCCGGTGGTCGCCGAGCTGCGTGGCCGACACCGGTGCGAACCTGCCGAATTCCTCGACGTAGCGCTTGCCGAGCGCCTCGAAACGCGCATCGGCGTCCTGTGCGGTCGGGGTCGGGGTCGGGGTCGCGGTCGCGGTCGCGGCCGACGACGTCTGCGCGAAGGTCGCCGCCGCAATGAACAGCCACGCGATGAACCTGGAACGCGGGAATCGAGCCATGGGCGAGTCTCCGGGCAGAGCGGTGCGCGATTCTGGCGTGACGGCGCATCGACCGCCAGCGGTCGCGCGCGCGACCGGGTCCGCGGGGTATCCTGCCGCCTTCGATGCACCGGCCATTCCCATTCGCGGGGCGCGTCGCGCAATGAGCGGCGCCTCCGAGGCGCGCCGCGCGCTGCTTCGCAACCCCGACTACACCCGCTACATCGCGGCGCGCTTTCTCGGCTCGCTCGCAGTGCAGATGCAGACCGTGGCCGTCGGCTGGCAGGTCTACGAGGTGACGCGGCGGCCGCTCGACCTCGGCCTGGTCGGGCTGTCGCAGTTCCTGCCGTTCGTGCTGCTGATCCTGCCGGCCGGGCACTTCGCCGACCGGCGCGATCGCCGTCGCATCCTGGTGGGGTGCTACACGCTGATGCTCGCGTGCGCACTGCTGCTGCTCGCGTTCTCGTGGCGCGGACTCACGAGTGCCTGGCCAGTGTTCGGCGCCATGACGCTGTTCGGCGTCGCGCGAGCCTTCGCGATGCCGGCGAGTCAGGCGCTGCTGCCTAACCTGGTCGAGCGCGAGCACTTCGGCACGGCCGTGGCGTTCAACACGTCGGTCTGGCAGGTCACGACGATCGCGGGGCCTGCGCTCGGCGGCGTGCTCTACCTCGCGGGCGCCAGCGTCGTGTACGGCACCGTCGCCGTGATGATCGCGATCACCGTGCTGGCGATGGCGACGCTGCGACGCGGCGGCAACGTCTCGCGGGCCGCGAGCGCCGACTCGGCCCTGGACCTGCACGCGCTGTTCGAGGGCCTGCGCTTCGTGGGCCAGCGCCGCCCGTTGCTGGGCGCCATCTCGCTCGACCTGTTCGCGGTGCTGTTCGGCGGCGCCACGGCGCTGCTGCCCGTGTTCGCCGCCGACGTGCTGCACGTGGGGCCGACCGGGCTCGGCTGGTTGCGCGCGGCACCCGGCGTCGGCGCGGCCGTGACGGGACTCGTGCTGAGCGCACACCCGGTCACGCGCAACGTCGGGCGCTGGATGTTCGGCGGCGTGATCGTCTTCGGCCTCGCGACGCTGGTGTTCGGCCTGTCGACGACCTTCTGGGTCTCGCTCGTGGCGCTCGTCGTGCTCGGCGCGGGCGACATGGTCAGCGTCTACATCCGGCACCTGCTGGTGCAGCTCGAGACGCCCGACGCCATCCGCGGTCGCGTCAGCGCCGTCAACGGAGTGTTCATCGGCGCGTCAAACGAACTCGGCGAGTTCGAGAGCGGCGTCGTAGCGGCCTGGATCGGCGTCGTGCCTGCCGTCGTGGTCGGCGGTGCGGCCACGCTGCTCGTCGCGGTGACTTGGATGCGGCTGTTCCCGGAACTGCGGCGCATGCAGCGTTTTCCGGACCAGACGTGACAACTGTATATTCGTACAGTAGTCTCTGGCCATGCGTCGCGCGGACCGCATACAGGTCGAGAAGGGCCGGGGTGCCGTCACGAACCCGGCGGGCAGGTTCGAGTCCACCACGCTGGAACCGGCGGATGACGGCTGGGGCAGTCTCGAGGAGCCGTTGCGCCATCCGCAGACGCAGCTGATCGCCGAATTCCCGAAGCACGCGATCGTCCACAACCGCTCGCCCGACGTCTCGTTCGACCAGTCGCTGAACCCGTACCAGGGGTGCGAGCACGGGTGCATCTACTGCTATGCGCGCCCCGCCCACGCCTACCTGAACCTGAGTCCGGGACTCGACTTCGAGACGCGCATCTTCCACAAGCCGGCGCTCGCCGCGCTGCTCGCGCGAGATCTCGCGGCGCCGGGCTATCGATGCCGCGTGCTGCACGTCGGCGGCAACACGGACCCTTACCAGCCCGCGGAGCGTGCGTTGCGCTCGACGCGCGCCGTGCTCGAACTGATGCTGGAGCGGCGACACCCGGTCTCGGTCATCACCAAGAGCGCGCTCGTGCTGCGCGACCTGGACCTGCTCGTGCCGCTCGCCGAGCGCAGGCTCGTCAAGGTCTTCGTGAGCCTCACGAGCCTCGACGACTCGATCAAGCGCACGCTCGAGCCGCGCACGGCTTCGCCGCAGGCGCGACTGCGGGTCTTGCGCAGCCTCGCGCAGGCTGGCGTCCCCGCGGGGGCCATGCTCGCGCCCGTGATCCCGGCGATCACCGACCACGAGATCGAGCGCATGCTGGAGGCAGTCGCCGAAACGGGTGTTCGACGCGCGGGTTGGCTCATGCTGCGCTTGCCGCACGAAGTCGCCGGCCTGTTCGAGGCATGGCTGCGCGAACACCACCCGCAACGCGCGGACCGGGTGCTGAACCTGATCCGCGGCATGCGGGGCGGCCGGCTCAACGACCCGCGGTTCGTGCATCGCCATCGCGGCGAGGGCCCCTACGCGGCCCTGATCGGCGCGCGTTTCGAAGCGGCCTGTCGGCGGCTCGGCCTGAACGCCTCCCCACCGGTCGAACTCGACACCACGCAGTTCGTGCGCGACCCGGAGGCGCCCGTGCAGGGCGGCCTGTTCGACAGTTCGTGAGGTGCGTTCCACCGGCTTTTCACGCGAAGTCGTTGTCGTATACTCGGGCGGGCCCGGCCTTTGGATCCGTCGCATTTTTTCTCCGCCGAATGCGCCGCCGGGAGGAGGAAAGCCATGGACGACAGAAACACCGCTCGCCGCACGGCGGCGGTCGCACGCGCGTCCCTCCGCGCCGCGGCTGGCGTGGCCGTGCTGGGTGCGTTCGCCAGTGGATGCATGACGTCGAAAGTCGACGAGACCCGGCAGGTGGCCTCGTCCATCAAGGCCAACGAATCGATCGTGCTGCTCAAGAAGCCGCAGCTCGAGGGCGTGGGGACCGAGGAGGTGTTCCTCGACTGCATCCAGGAGCGGCTTGGCGGCCAGCTGGTGCACCCGGAACAAGGACAGAGCGGCCGCGCGAGCACGGCGAAGATCCCGTTCAAGATCTACGGCGAACAGGAGTTCACCGACGCGCTGTTCCCCTGGTTCGAGCCGAGCACGGCTCCCGCGAACGCGGCCGGCCTCAGGGTGCTGCTGCAGCGACCCGGCGTGACCGAGCGCCTGCAGCAGATCGGCGTGCGTTATGTCGTCTGGCTCGACGGCAACACCAAGAAAACCGACGGTGGCGGCAGCGTCGCCTGCGCGGCGAGTCCCGGCGGCGCCGGCTGCATCGGTGTCGGCTGGTGGGAAAAGGAATCGGGTTACGTGGCTTCGGTCTGGGACATGCAGACGGCGACCGAGATCGGGCAGGTCAGCACGGACGTCACCGGCACCTCGGTGCTGATCGGCGCGATCGCGCCGATTCCGATCATCACGCCAGTGCGCCGCAAGGCCTGCGACCGGCTCAGCGAACAGCTGCGCTCGTTCCTCGCCGGTGACGACCTGGCACTGTCCACCGACGTGGCGGCCACCGGTGCCGCCTCCGGAGGCGCCGGCGGCCCACCCTGAGACGGCGACAGTGAACCGGAGGTCGCGTGGCGCATCCAAGTTAGGAGGCGCCCGACGATCGTCGCCCGCGCAAACGCAGAAGGTTTCACACATGCAACGCACCCCGGGTTTGTCGACGCTGCTGGCGCTGGCCGTCGCGGTCACGCTCGCCGGCTGCAAGACCACGACGTCGAGCACGATGCCGACCAACATGCCGTCGTCGGGCGGCGGTTCGCCGTCGTCCTCGCCGTCCTCGCCGTCCTCGTCGGGCGGCAGTGGCGGTTCCGGCCCGCAGACGCCGTCGGAATCCTCGAGCGGTAGTTCCGGATCGTCGCGACCGTCGAGTTCCGATTCGTCGTCGGGCGGCGGCAGCCAGGGCTCGTCGGGGTCCGAGCAGAGCCCGTCGGATCGATCTTCGTCCGATTCCTCGGGCGGGGCGTCCTCGCCGGGCTCGGAGTCCGAGCCTGCCGGAGGGCAACCTGGCGACACGGGCGGGTCGAGCGGCAGCGCGGGATCTGCGGGCACGCCCACGGACCCGGGCGCGAACGGCACGCCGCGTCCGGAAGGGTGGCCGATGCCGCCGAGCCAGAACCCCTCGTCGTCCTCGTCGGACCCGGCCGGGTCGAGCGGCAGCACGGGCGGCACCAGCGGTGGCGCCTCGGGCGGCGGTCCGACCACGTCGTCCGGCACGAGCGGCGGCGCCAGTTCGGGCGGGTCGGCCGGCCAGCAAGGTTCGACCGGGTCGCCCGGAGCGCAGGGCACGGGCACGCCCGGCACGGGCGGCCTGCCCGGCACCGCGGGAATTCCGGGAATGCCCGGCAGTGCGGGGCTGCCCGGGATGCCGGGGACACCGGGGATGCCCGGAGCGCCGGGGTCGCCGGGGTCACCGGATGCGTCGTCTACCCCCGCAGGTGCGGGAGGCTCGAGCGGCGAGGCCGGGTCGAATTCACCAGCCGGCAGTGCGGGCGGGGCCGGTTCACAGGACCCGGCATCGCAAGGCTCGAACGGCACGGGCGCTCCCGGCCAGGGCCCGACCGCGGGCACAACGGGCACGGCGGGCAACACGGGTGCGACGG
>JAJTCR010000116.1 GCA_021325695.1 Steroidobacteraceae bacterium
ACCTCGGCGACGATCGCCACGAGCAGGTAGGTCCACGCCTGAAGCGAAACGCGGAGCCTCGTTCGGTCAACCGATCGGGATCCTGCGCACGTTCCCGGCGAGCCATTGCGCGTACGTCTGCAACTTCGGGTTGAGCGAACGCGTGAATTCCGGGCTGCGGACGGCGCAGAAACGGTCGGCGAAGTCGTGGTTGAACTGGAACATGTTGCCGAGATCGTCCGCACCGGGAAAGCCGAGGTTGCGGAACGTCTCGAACGGCACGGCCTGGTACCTGACTTCCTGCCCGAGCGCGCGTGCCAGGCCCGCGGCCATCTGTGCACCGGTCAGGTGCTCGGCGGCAATGCCCACCCGCCGGCCCGCGAACTCCTGCCCGCGCCGGAAGATGCCGTGCGCGCAGCGCCCGATGTCCTCCGCCGCGATGCTGGGAAACGGCCGGTCGCCCAGCGGCAGCGAGAACTGCAGCGTGCCGCCCGGTCCCGGTTTGGGCCCCATGCCGAACGTGATGAAGTTGTCCCAGTAGAACGACGTGAGCAGGTACGTGGTCGGCACGCCCGTGGCACGGAAGAATTCGTCGGCTTCGCCCTTTACGTCGAAATGCGGGACCTTGTAGCGCCCGTGCAGTGTCGGCATCCGCAGATCGGACAGCGGTATGAACTGGCGGGTGTCTTCGAGCGTCGACCAGATCACGTGCTGCAGTTGCGCAGCCCTGGCGGCCTCCGCAAGCGTCCTCGCCTCCTCGCGCTCACGGTCGGGCGACATGTGCTGCCAGAAGAACGTCACGCAGTACGCACCATAGGCGCCGTCGAAGGCCCGTCGGACGGACTCGGCATCGCCGAGGTCCGCCGCAACGACTTCGGCGCCGGCGGCCGCCAGCGCGCGGGCCGCGTCCGATCGCGGGTCGCGCGTGAGGGCACGCACGGCGTACTCCCCGCCGGAATCGTTCAGGATCGATCGCGCGAGGCCGCCGCCCTGCGAGCCGGTGGCGCCGACGACCGCGATGATTTTCTTGCTGCTGGAGACCATGGTGAGCCCTCCCTGGAGCGGTTGAATTCAGCGATGGATGGCCGCGTGGATCGCCTCGTGGAGGCGCCCGTTGGTCGCGAGCACGCTGCCGCTCGCCGCCGTCAGCGGCCGGCCCTCGAGATCGGTGAAACGGCCGCCGGCGGCCTCGACGATCACGGCGCAGGCGCCCACGTCGAGGATGTTGACGTCCGATTCGACGACCGCGTCGATGCGGCCCGAGGCGAGCAGGTGGTAATGCAGGAAATCGCCATAACCGCGGATGCGATTGAGGCGACCGACCAGTCGCCCGAACGCGGGCCAGCGCGGACCGGTCGCGAGCGACTTGAGATTGCCGGTCGAGAGCGCAGCGTTCTCGATCGTGTCGATCGCGCTGACGTGGATCGGCTGATCGTTGAGCCATGCGCCTACGCCGATCTCGCCGTAAGCCAGCTCGCCGTACACCGGTGCCGAGGACACGCCGACGATCAGGCGCCCGCGATGCGCGAGCGCGATCTGCGTCGAGAACATCGGGTACTCGCGCACGAACGCCTTGGTGCCGTCGATCGGGTCGACGAACCAGACGTATTCGGCGTCGAGCGCGGAAGTCCCGGTCTCCTCGCCGTGAAAGCCGTGCTGCGGGAACCGTGCGGCCAGGATGGCGCGGATCGTCTTCTCGGTCTCGACGTCGGCCTCGGTCACCGGCGACTTGTCGGCCTTGATCGTGACCGTCAGGTTGCGCTGATAGTAGTGACGCACGGTCTCGGCCGCGGCACGCGCGGCGTCGAGTGCGGTCGCGAGGAAGTCCGAATGGGGCATGCGAGTGCGGGTGGCGTCGGGCGGCGACATGGTACCCGCATTTTCTTGACTTCCCTCACCCCCTTGCCTAACTTGCGCGCACCGACAGGTGATCCCGCGAGCGCAGGCTCAGGGAGAACGGGAAGCCGGTCCAACACCGGCGCTGCCCCCGCAACGGTAGTCGAGTGAAGCTTGCATCGCCCGGACACGTGTCCGGAACCCACTGCGCCGCAGGCGCGGGAAGGGGAAGCAGGCAGGGCCCGCTGGGCCCGCTCGAGAGCCCGGAGACCGGCCTTTCGGACGAGACCAGCCTCGCGGTGGGCGAGCGGCGCGGATCCGGGCGAAGCCACCTCGCGCGCCCCGTTCGGCCACCACTCCACCGCAGCTGGCGTATCACCAGCGTCCGCCGCGGACGCGTGCTCGGGGTGTAGCCAACATGCCTGCGGTTCCTGCCGTCGCCGATCGTTCCGTACCCGTGGCCAGCGTCGTCGCGCTTGCCTTCGCTGCCTTCGCATCGGCCCGCGCCGATGAATCAAGCCCGCTGCCGGCCGTCGTCGTGACCGCGACGCGTGTGCCCGTGCCGTTGCAGGAGGTGCTCGCGCCCGTGATCGTGATCGACCGCGCGACGATCGAGCGTAGTGGCGCCAACGACGCTACCGAGCTGCTCCGCTTCCACGCGGGACTCGACGTGGCGCGCAACGGCGGGCCGGGCCAGCCCACGTCGGTGTTCATCCGCGGCGCCGAGAGCAACCACACGCTCGTGCTCGTCGACGGCGTGCGCGTCAATCCGGGCACGATCGGCCTGCCACCGTTGCAGAACGTGACGCCCGAGATGGTCGAGCGCATCGAAGTCGTGAAGGGACCGCGTTCGGCACTCTGGGGCAGCGACGCCATCGGCGGCGTGATCAACGTGGTGACCCGGCGCGGCTCACGCGACGGCTGGGTGGTCGAGGCCGGCTACGGCGATTACGACACGCGCAAGGCGAGCGTGAACGGCGGCTTCGGCCTCGGCGAGCGCGCATCGCTCGACCTCGGCGTCGCCTGGCTCGACAGCGACGGGTTTCCGACGCGCACCGACGATTCGACCGACCGGGGTTACGAGACCCTCAACGCCAACGTGCAGCTGCGCGCGGCCGTCGGCGACGCCGGCGAGATCTCGCTGCAGCACTGGCGCGCCGAGGGGACGTCCGAGTATTCGGACTTCTTCCTAACCCCCGTGGATCAGGACTTCGAGACCGAGACGACCTCGGCGGCACTGCGGCTGCCCGTGGGCACTCGCGGCGAGGCGCGGGCGACGGCCGCCCACATGGAGGACCGCATCGAGCAGAACCAGTCGGGGGATTTCCTGCGCACGGACCGCGACTCGCTCGATGCGCAGTTCGACTGGCGAGCCTCGCCGGTGCACGCGCTCGGGGTCGGTGGAATGTTCTACGTCGAGGATGCGAGCAGCGAGTCGTTCGGCACCGGCTTCCGCGAAGAGACGGATTCCGTGAGCGTGTACGTGCAGGACCGCATCTCCGCCGGTCCGCACCTCGCGCTGCTCGCGCTCGGCCACACCGACCACGAAACCGCGGGCTCGGCCGTCACGTGGAATGCCGAGTACGGCTACACGTTCAATGCCGGGCGCACTCGCGCGTTCGCGCTCGCCGGCTCGGGCTTCCGCGCACCCGACGCCACCGACCGCTATGGCTTCGGCGGCAACCCCGCGCTCGAACCGGAACGTTCCCGCAACTACGAGCTCGGCGTGCGTCATGCGCTCGACCCGCGCCACACGCTCACGCTGTCGGCCTTCCAGAACGACATCGAGGACCTGATCGAATTCGTGGTCACCGACTTCGAGACGTTCGAGGGCATCAACCGCAACGTGGCCGAGGCGCGGATCCGCGGCGTCGAGGCCGGGTGGCGCTACGCCGGCGAGGCGTGGCAGGCGCACCTCGAGGCGACGTACCAGGACCCGCGCAACCTGACCGAGGATTCGCAACTGCTGCGGCGTGCGAAGGAAAGCGTGTCGGCGGGCGTCACGCGTGGGTTCGGGCCGGTGCAACTCGGCCTCGACGTGCTGGTGGCAGGCGACCGCAAGGACTTCGGCTTCCCGAGTCCGGTCACGCTGGACGGCTACGTGCTTGCCAACCTGACGGCGCAGTGGCAGGCCACGCGCAACGTCGCGCTGGTCGCGCGCGTCGAAAATCTGCTCGACGAAGACTACGAACTGGTCAGCACCTACAATACGCCGGACCGTGGCGTGTACTTCACGGTGCGCTATGCGCCGGCGCGGGGCGAGCCGATCGCTCGCACGGCATCCACCCGGCCGGGGAAATGAGCACAGGGCGATGGGCCACCGACTGAGCAAGATCTACACGCGCACTGGCGACGACGGCAGCACCGGCCTCGGCGACGGCGTCCGCGTGCCGAAGGAGCACCTGCGCGTGGAGGCCTACGGTACGGTGGACGAGGCCAACAGCGCCCTCGGCATGGTGCTCGCGGTGCGCGGGCTGCCCGAGGCCGTGGTCTCGACGTTGACCGAGATCCAGCACGACCTGTTCGACCTCGGCGGCGAACTCTGCATCCCCGGGTACCGGGCGATCACTGCCGCCTACGTCGAGCGTCTCGAGCAGACGCTCGACCGGTTCAACGACGACCTGCCGCCACTCAAGGACTTCATCCTGCCGGGCGGAGGGCCTGCGGCGGCGGCGTGCCATCTCGCCCGCACTGTCACGCGCCGGGCCGAACGACGGGTCTGGGCACTGACGCGCGCGGAATCCGTCGCCCCCGAGGTCGCGCAATACCTGAACCGGCTGTCCGACCTGCTGTTCGTCGTCGCGCGCGTGCTCGCGCGGCACGAGAACGGCAGCGAAGTGCTCTGGCGCCGACGCTGAAATCGGCGCTCTCCGGGCGTCGTTCAACTGCTAGCGTGGCGGCGGACGCTGGCGGTACACCTCTCGCGCCCGATCGAGCGCACGGCAGGTCACCTCCACACCGTCCGCGAGGCGGGGCGATGCGCGCGTGACGAGGTCGGACGAAAGCGAATAGACCGTGCCCGCCTGCACGGCGCGCAGGCGGGGCCATTGCCGCCAGAGCGCCGCCGGGTCCGCGATCGTGTCGTCGGTC
This sequence comes from Steroidobacteraceae bacterium, assembly GCA_021325695.1. Taxonomy (GTDB): domain Bacteria; phylum Pseudomonadota; class Gammaproteobacteria; order Steroidobacterales; family Steroidobacteraceae; genus RPQJ01. Next base: position 4,906 of record JAJTCR010000116.1, read on the forward strand.
GTCACGATGACCTGCGGATCGGCCGCGAGCACCGCCTCGGTCGCGATCGGCGGCGCGAGCTGCGGCAACTGAGCGAACACGTTGCGTCCGCCGCAGAGCTCGACGATTTCGCTGATGACGTGACGGCCGTTGACCGTGTAGACCGGCTCGTCGTCGATCTCGATGAAGACCGTGAGCGGTGCGCGCGACGCGTAGATTGCTCGCTGCCGGGCCACTCGCTCCTCGAACGCACGCGCCGCCTGCTCGGCCGCCTGTCGGGTCCCGGCAAGCCGGCCGAGTTGACGCAACGCGGTCGGGACGTCGGCGAGTCGCTGCGTCGGCACCTCCACGACGTGGAGCCCGAGCTGCCGCAACTGCGCAATCGTCGCGGCCGGTGTCCCGGTGGGCCAGGCCAGCACCATGTCGGGACGCAGCGCGAGCACGCGCTCCAGATCCACGCGCCAGGCATCACCGACGCGCGGCACTGCCTTCGCGGCCTCGGGGTAATCGCTGTATTCCACGGTGCCGACCAGCAATCCGCCCGCGCCGGCGGCGAACGCAAGCTCGGTGAGTCCCGGCGCCAGGCTCAACATGCGCGGCGGCTTGGCCACCGCCGACACGACCAACGGCGCGCAGAGCAGCAAGGTCGCGAATAGCAGCGTCGCCTGTGCGCGAGGTCGCGCTCCGATTCCGACATCGGTCGTGCTGCATGCGCCGTGCCGTTTTTCGGCCGCAGCCGCCGAAAAACGCCCAGGCGCCGTGTCTGGAGCGTCCGGTCCGG
>JAJTCR010000117.1 GCA_021325695.1 Steroidobacteraceae bacterium
GCGGCTCCGGGCGGTGACGAACTGCGCGCCGTGATCGAAGGCGAGATCGCCGTGGCGGCGCGTCCCGAGGCGGCCGCCGAGGCCACGCGAACGCTCGAATACCGTGACCTTGGCATCGGCGCGGAGCAGTTCCTGCGCACACGCGAGGCCTGCCATGCCCGCACCGATGACGGCGATCCTGACGTCCACGAGCGCTTTCTCCGTCCCTTGCCCTGGGCCGAGGTGCTTGCGCCCCGGCGCAATCCTTTTGGCCGTGCAGGATCGGCGAGCACTCGGCCGTGGGTCAAGCGGATGGCCCGGTCTGTGCGCTGCGCCTAGAATCCCGAACGTCGATTTGCGTCTGCCGTGAAGGATGGACCGCCGTGAGCCGAACCGCCGCATCGTTGCTTCGTGAAGCGCTCGAGCACGCCGGGGTGCGCTTCACGTTCGGCATCCCGGGTGTGCACAACACCGAGATCTACGACGAACTCGCCCGGTCGGAAACGATCACGCCGGTACTCGTCACGCACGAATGCGGCGGCGCGTTCATGGCCGATGCCGTGAGCCGCAGCGGCACGAGTCTCGGCACGCTCGTCATCGTCCCGGCGGCGGGCGTGACCCACGCGGCGAGCGGGATCGCCGAAGCGTTCCTCGACGGCATCCCGATGCTCGTCATCTCCGGCGGCATCCGGCGCGACACGGGCCGCCAATACCAGCTGCACGACGTGAACCAGCACGCGATGCTGAAGCCGATCACCAAGGGTACGTGGCTCGTCGACCGTCATGCGGACGTGATCCCGACCATCCACGAAGCCGTGCGCGTGGCCACGAGTGGCGAGCCCGGCCCGGTGTTCGTCGAGATTCCGGTCAACCTGCAGTTGCTGACCGGCGACCCCGGCCCGTCCACGTCGCCGCGCTACCAGGGCCCTGCGACACCGGAGTCACGGTGCACCGCCGCCGGGGTCGGCGCAGCGGCGGAGTTGCTCAGCCAGGCACGGGCACCGACTATTTTCGTGGGGTGGGGCGCCGTCGACGCGTATGCCGAAGTCGCGGCGCTGGCCGAGAAACTCGGGGCCCCCGTGTCGACGACGCTGCAGGGCGTGAGCGCCTTTCCGGCGAACCATTCGCTGCACGCGGGATTCTGTCTCGGGCGCGCCGCAGTGCCCGCGGTCGAGAAGACCTTCGCGAAGACTGACTGCATGATCGCGGTCGGGACGCGTTTCGGCGAGATCGCGACCGGCAGCTACGGCTGGGAGCCGCCGGCCAACCTGATCCACGTCGACGTCAATCCCGCCGTTTTCAACGCGAACTATCCGACGCGCGTCTGCCTCGAAGGCGACGCCAGGCTCGTGCTGCAGAAGCTCGTCGCGGCGCTCGGCAGTGCGCCGCTGGCCGCCGCGGCGTCGCGTCGCGAGAACGTCGAGGCGACCATTCGTGCGGAGAAAGCGGCCTACCTCGCGCAGTGGCTGCAGCACGACTCGAAGGGTCGCGTGAACCCGGCGCGGTTCTTCACGAGCCTGCGCAAGCAACTGGCCGGCGACGCGACGGTCGTGCTCGACGACGGCAATCACACGTTCCTCGCGGCGGAGCTGCTGCCGATCCATCGGCCGCGGGGGCTGATCTCGCCGACCGACTTCAACTGCATGGGTTACTGCGTGCCCGCGACGATCGGCTCGAAACTCGCGCGGCCCGATGCCCAGGTGGTCGGCATCGTCGGCGACGGCGCGTTCCGGATGACCGCGATGGAACTCGCGACCGCGACTGCGCTCGGGCTCGGCGTCGTGCTGTTCGTGTTCAGCGACGGCGAACTCGCGCAGATCGCACAGGCGCAGGAACTTCCGTACAACCGCAAGACCTGCACGGTGCTCGGACCCCTCGACATCGCAGGCGTCGCGCAAGCGACCGGCGCGTCGTTCCTGCGTCTGGCCAGCGATGCGGACATCGACACGGTCGTGAGCAGCGCGCTCGCGCGGGCGCGCGAGGGCAAGCCGGTACTCGTCGACGTCGCGATCGACTATTCGAAGCGCACGCGTTTCACCGAGGGCATCGTCAAGACCAACCTCGAGCGGTTCGACCTCGCGACGAAGGCCCGGCTCGTCGGGCGCGCGCTCTGGCGCCGCATCAGCGGGTGATTCTTCACCTCGCCCGTTAGCAACGAGACCACTCCGAGGGGACCGCCGCCCCCAGTCGACTCCGGATTCGTTCGCGAGGACGCCGTAAACCCATCCATGGGGGCTCCGGCCGCGGCGTCCATGCCGCGGACGGCCTCGCGAACGAACCCGGAATCGCCTGTGTCGGCGCGTCGCGCGCGTCGCGCGCAACAGCCCGGCTGCGCCCACCTCTACCGCGGAAACGGTTAGAGGCTGACGCTACCAAGCCTGCGCCATCGCCTCGCGCTGACGGGCATCCGGGACGGGACCGAACCCGGCGCGACTGTTGTCGAGCATGTGCTTCGGCTTGGCCGTGGCGGGGATCACGCAAGTGACGGCCGGGTGGCCGACGATCCACTTGAGGAAGTACTGGCCCCAGCTCGCGATGCCGAGCTCCCTGGCGATCGGCGGCAGGGGCTTGTCGCGCACGCGCTGGAACATGGCGCCGTCGGCGAACGGCCGGTTGACCATCACGGCGATGCCGCGATCGCGACAGAACGGCAGCAACCGGTGCTCGGCCTCGCGCTCGGCCAGCGAATAGTTGAACTGCACGAAATCGAACTTTTCGGCGCCGAGCACGCGTTCGAGGTCAGCGTGCGCATCGGCGCGATAATGCGTAACGCCGAGGTATTTCACCTTGCCCTGCTCGCGCAGCGCGCGCAGCGTCGGCATGTGCACCTGCCAGTCGAGCAGATTGTGGATCTGCAGCAGCTCGAGCCGCTTCACGCGCAGCTCCCGCATCGAGGCCCCGATCTGCTGCTCGCCAGCCTCGCGTCCCTTGGTCCACACCTTGGTCGCGATCCAGAGCTTCGCGCGCACTGCCAGTTCCTCGATCAGGTCGCCGAGCACGCCTTCGCTGCGACCGTACATCGGCGAGGTGTCGACCACACTGCCCCCCGCCGCGGCGAGTTCGCGCAGCACGTCGAGCAGCGGTGCACGTTCGTCAGGCGCCACGCCGACGTCGAAGGTGTTCGACGAGCCCATCCCGATCACGGGCACGCTCTCACCAGTCCGGCCGATGGGGCGTGCCAGCATGCTCGTCGCAGCGCCGGTGTTCATGTCCGTGGCCTCGCGCGCAGAAGCGATCCGTGTCTCGGGCTATGCCGCCCCCACCGCCGCCGCAGCAGGCAGCGCAGCGAGCGCCGCGCTGATTTTTCTTCTGGCCGCACGGTCGAGCATCCTTGCCCCAGCGCGGTCTGTCGGCTACAGCGCAATCGGCAGGATCGTGGTTTCCTTGATCACCGTCACCGTCACGGACGAATTGATCGACTGCACGTTGGGCAGCTTCGACAGGTGATCGAGGTAGAAACCCTCGTAAGCCTTGATGTCGCGCGTGACGATGCGCAGCATGAAGTCCCACTCGCCCATCGTCGTGTAGCAGTCGAGGACCTCGGGGCGCTCGCGGATCGCCTCGGCGAACGCCGCGATCGCGTCGCGTCCCTGGGTGGACAGCTTCACGTGAGCGAAGATGGTGACGTCGAGACCGAGCGCCGCACGGTCGAGCAAGGCCACGCGACCCTTGATGACCCCGGATTGCTCGAGCGCCTGGATGCGCCGCCAGCAAGTCGTCGTGGAAAGTCCGGTCCGCGAAGCGACCTCCGCAACCGAAAGTGCCCCCTCCCTCTGGAGCAGATCGAGGATCTTGCGGTCCACCTTGTCGAGTCGAGTCGGGGCCAACTCTTCCATGACCGTCCGCTCCTTGAAATATTTATTTCAAGTTGTTGCACCGCAGTGCAACAATTTCCCCACCCCCCAGTCATCGTGAGTAATCTACCGCGCCGAAGCATTTGCCGCATCAGTAATCTGCGAGTATCGCGATGCCCCGACTCTCCCGGCTGCACATCCCGCAGCACCATTCCCGTCCCGGCGAAGAGCCAGACTTCAGCTACCTGGAGACGTCTCCGGCGGGTGCCGTTGCGCGGCCCGACGTGAACGCAAGGGTGCGGGACATCGGGCACCTGGCGATCGACCTGGTTCGCGTGCTCGACGACGATCACGAGGCCGTGGGTCCCTGGCACCCCCACCTCGAGCCGCAGGACCTGCAGATCGGCCTGCGCCACATGCTGCTCACCCGGATCCTCGACGACCGCATGCAGCGCGCGCAGCGCCAGGGCAAGATCTCGTTCTACATGCGCTCGCTCGGCGAGGAAGCCGTGTCGGTGGCGCAAGGCATGGCCCTCAGGCCGCGCGACATGCTGTTCCCGTCGTATCGCAACCAGGGCCTCTACATCGTCCGCGGCCGGCCGCTCGTCGACCTGATGTGTCAGCTGCTCTCGAACACGCGGGACATGTGCAAGGGGCGCCAGCTCCCGGTCATGTACCACTGGGCCGAAGGCCGCATCTTCTCGATCTCGGGCAACCTGACGACGCAATATCCGCAGGCCGTGGGCTGGGCGATGGCCGCCGCGATCAAGGGCGAGGACGACATCGCCGTGAGCTGGATCGGCGAGGGCTCGAGCGCCGAGGCGGATTTCCACCACGCCATGCTGTTCGCGTCGGTGTACATGGCCCCCGTGATCCTGAACGTCGTCAACAACCAGTGGGCGATCTCGACCTTCCAGGGCTTCGCCGGCGGTGAGCAACGCTCGTTCGCGGCGCGCGGCCCCGGGTATGGCATGGCCGGCATCCGTGTCGACGGCAACGACTTCCTCGCCGTGTACGCGGTGACGCAATGGGCGGCCGAACGCGCACGCACCGGCGCTGGGCCGACGCTGATCGAGCAGGTCACCTATCGCGGCGCCGCGCACTCGACCAGCGACGACCCCGCGCGTTACCGCCCGAAAGACGATTACGAGAAATGGCCGCTCGGTGATCCCGTGGTGCGCCTCAAGAACCACTTGATCGCACTCGGCGAGTGGTCCGAAGAGCGTCACGCCGCGCTCACGAAGGAGCTGGAAACGCACGTTTCCGAGAGCTGGCGGGAAGCAGTGCAGTACGGCACGCTGACCGACGGACCCCGGCTGAACCGCGACCTCATGTTCCAGGACGTCTTCAAGGAGATGCCCGAGCACCTGCGGCGGCAGCGCGAGCAACTGCGCGCCGAGCAGGGAGTTTGACGATGGCGCAGATGAACATGATCCAGGCGCTCAACTCCGCCATGGACATCATGCTGGCGCGCGATCCGAACGTCGTGGTCATGGGCGAGGACGTCGGTTTCTTCGGCGGCGTGTTCCGCGTCACCGACGGCCTGCAGCGCAAGTACGGCGAACACCGCGTGCTCGATTCGCCGATCGCCGAGGGCGCGATCGTCGGTGCCGCGATCGGCATGGGCGTGAACGGCCTGCGCCCGGTCGCCGAGGTGCAGTTCGCCGACTACATCTACCCGGCGTGTGACCAGATCTTCTCGGAGCTGGCACGACTGAGATATCGCAGCGCCGGCGACTTCTGGGCGCCCGTGACGATCCGCACGCCGTGCGGCGGCGGCATCCGCGGCGGCCAGACGCACTCGCAGAGCCCCGAGGCCATCTTCACGCA
>JAJTCR010000118.1 GCA_021325695.1 Steroidobacteraceae bacterium
GAACAACGTCGCGGTGCGCACGGACAGCGTGCTTGGGCGCAAGGCAGGCGACTTGCGCGTGGTGGATCACGGCCTCGCGCCCAACGAGCTCGTGAGCGTGCACGGCGTGCCGAAGGTGTTCTTCGCCGGCATGCCGGTCACGCCGCAGGAGATCTCGATGGGTGAGTCGGCGCCCGACGCACTGCGCATGGCGGCCAATGCGGCCGCGACCGCGGACGCCAGCTGAGGGAGCTCGAAATGGACTTCTCCAAATTCTTCATCGACCGGCCGATCTTCGCGGCCGTGCTGTCGATCGTGATCTTCGCGGCGGGCTTGATCGCATTGCCGCTGCTGCCCGTCACCGAGTACCCGGACGTCGTGCCGCCGACGGTGCAGGTGCGCGCGATCTACCCGGGCGCCAACCCGAAGGTGATCGCCGAGACGGTCGCGACGCCGATCGAGGAGTCGATCAACGGCGTCGAGAACATGATGTACCTGAAGTCGGTCGCCGGCAGTGACGGCGTCATGGTCACGACCGTCACGTTCCGCGCCGGCACCGATCCCGACGACGCGCAGGTGCTCGTGCAGAACCGGGTCAACCAGGCGCTCGCGCGCCTGCCCGAGGACGTCCGTCGCCAGGGCGTCGTGACGCAGAAGCAGTCGCCGACGCTGACGATGGTCGTGCACCTGCTGTCGCCGGACGGCCGCTACGGCTCCCTTTACCTGCGTAATTACGCGACGCTGCGCATCAAGGACGAGCTCGCGCGATTGACGGGCATCGGCGAGGTGGGCCTGTTCGGTTCGGGCGACTATGCAATGCGCGTCTGGCTCGACCCCGACAAGGTTGCCGCGCGCGGCCTGACGGCCGGCGACGTGGTGCGCGCGATCCGCGAGCAGAACGTGCAGGTGTCCGCCGGCCAGCTCGGTGCGGAGCCGACGCCGAACGGCAGCGACTTCCTGGTGTCGATCAACGCGCAGGGCCGGCTGCAGACGGAGGAGGAGTTCGGCCAGATCGTGATCGAGAGCGGCCTCGACGGCGAGATCGTGCGACTCGCGGACGTCGCTCGCCTCGAACTGGGCGCCGGCGATTACACGCTGCGCTCGCAGCTCGACAACCAGGACGCGGTGGCGATCCCGATCTTCGAGGCGCCGGGCGCCAACGCGATCGAGCTCTCCGACGCCGTGCGCGCGAAGATGGCCGAGCTTTCGACGCGCTTTCCCGAGGGCATGACCTACGACGTGGTCTACGACCCGACGGTGTTCGTGCGCGACTCGATCAAGGCCGTCGTGCAGACGCTGTTCGAGGCCGTACTGCTGGTGGTACTGGTCGTGATCCTGTTCCTGCAGACCTGGCGCGCGTCGGTGATCCCGCTGATCGCGGTGCCGGTGTCGGTGGTCGGCACGTTCGCGGCGCTGCACCTGCTCGGGTTCTCGATCAACACGCTGAGCCTGTTCGGCCTGGTGCTCGCGATCGGCATCGTGGTCGACGACGCGATCGTCGTGGTCGAGAACGTCGAGCGCAACATCGAAGAGGGCAAGTCGCCGCTCGAGGCGGCGCACCAGGCCATGCGCGAGGTGTCAGGCCCGATCATCGCGATCGCGCTCGTGCTCTGCGCCGTGTTCGTGCCGATGGCGTTCCTGACCGGCGTCACCGGGCAGTTCTACAAGCAGTTCGCCGTGACTATCGCGATCTCGACCGTGATTTCGGCGATCAACTCGCTGACGCTGTCGCCGGCGCTGGCCGCCGTGCTGCTGAAGCCGCACGGCGCGCCCAAGGACGCACCGACGCGTTTGATCGACCGGGCGTTCGGCTGGCTGTTCCGGCCGTTCAATCGCTTTTTCGGGCGCAGCGCCGAACGCTACCAGCTCGGCGTCTCGCGCTCGCTGCATCGTCGCGGTGCGGTCTTCGCCGTGTACGTGGCGTTGCTCGGGCTCGCGGCACTCGTGTTCCAGGCGGTGCCGGGTGGGTTCATCCCGACCCAGGACAAGCTGTACCTGATGGGCGGCGTCAAGCTGCCCGAAGGCGCGTCGCTCGAGCGCACCAACGAGGTGATCCGGCGCATGAGCGAGGCCGCGCTCGCGACCGACGGCGTGGCGAGCGCCGTGGCGTTCCCCGGCCTCAACGCGTTGCAGTTCACGAACACCCCAAACACGGGCGTCGTTTTCTTCGGGCTCGACCCGTTTGCCGAGCGTGACCGGACGGCGAAGCAGATCAACGACGAACTCAATGCGAAGTTCGCCGCGATCCAGGAAGGGTTCGCGTTCTCGATCATGCCGCCGCCGATCCTCGGTCTCGGCCAGGGGTCGGGTTACTCGCTGTACGTGCAGGACCGCGCGGACCTCGGCTACGGCGAACTGCAGAAGACGATCAGCGCGCTTTCGGGCGCGATCGCCCAGACGCCGGGCCTGCACTTCCCGATCACGACCTACCAGGCCAACGTCCCGCAGCTGGATGCGCAGGTGGACCGCGTCAAGGCCAAGGCGCAGGGCGTGCCGCTCACGGAGCTGTTCGACACGCTGCAGACGTACCTCGGTTCGGCTTACGTCAACGACTTCAACCGCTTCGGTCGCACCTACCAGGTAATTGCACAGGCCGACGGTCCGTTCCGCGACGACGTGCGCGACATCGCCAACCTGCGCACGCGCAACGCCGCAGGCGAGATGGTGCCGATCGGCAGCATGGTGACGTTGCGGGAAAGCTATGGCCCGGATCCGGTGCTGCGCTACAACGGCTACCCGGCGGCGGACCTGCTCGGCGACGCCGACCCGCGCGCGATGTCGTCGAGCGAAGCGATGGCCGCCGTCGAAGGCATCGCCGCGAAGGTGCTGCCGAGCGGTATGACCCTCGAATGGACCGACCTGAGTTACCAGCAGGCGACGCAGGGCCGAGCCGCGTGGATCGTGTTCCCGCTGGCCGTCATGCTGGTGTTCCTGGTGCTCGCGGCGCTCTACGAGAGCTGGACGCTGCCGCTCGCGGTAATCCTGATCGTGCCGATGTCGATGCTCGCGGCGCTCGTCGGCGTGTGGATCACGGGCGGCGACAACAACGTGTTCGTCCAGGTGGGTCTCGTCGTGCTGATGGGCCTCGCCTGCAAGAACGCGATTCTGATCGTCGAGTTCGCACGCGAACTCGAGTTGCAGGGACGCGGCATCGTCGAGGCGGCGCTCGAAGCCTCGCGGCTGCGGCTGCGGCCGATCGTGATGACCTCGATCGCATTCATCGCGGGCACGGTGCCGCTGGTGCTTGCGCACGGCGCGGGCAGCGAAGTGCGCGTCGTGACGGGCGTGACGGTCTTCGCGGGCATGCTCGGCGTGACGCTGTTCGGGTTGTTCCTGACGCCCGTGTTCTACGTTGCACTGCGCCGGTTCGTGGAATGGCGTGAAAGAGCCGCCCGCGGCGTGCTGCCGCATTCGGGCGCACTGGAGGTGGGCCATGGTTGAAACGAGACAGTTTCCCCGCGTCGTTCGGCCGATGCTCGCGGCGAGCGTCATGCTCACGCTGGCCGCCTGTGCCGTCGGGCCGGATCACCGGGCACCCCAGACGGCGGTGCCTGCCGTCTACACGAGCGACGCCGCACGCATCGCGCGCGCCGCTGCCGAGGCGGGCCCCGCCGCCGCGGTGACGACGGCTGCCGCACCGCTGCCCGCGCCCGACGCGCCGTTCTGGCAGCGGTTCGAGGATCCGCTGCTCGACGAGCTCGTCGACACGGCCCTGCGCGAGAACCACGACCTCAAGGTCGCGCTCGCACGTTTCGACGAAGCGAATGCGCTGCTGCGGGAAGCCCGGTTCGACCACCTGCCCACCATCACGGCCGGTGCCGGTGTGTCGGACTCCCGCTCGAGCGTGGATGAGCTGCCCGGTGCGTCGCGCGCGGACCGTGACACCGAACGCTACTCGGCGCAGGTCAACCTCGGCTGGGAGCTCGACGTCTTCGGCCGGGTCCGGCGCAACGTCGAGTCGCAGCGCGCGGACGTGGCCGCCAGTGCGGGCGATCTCGCCGCCGTTCAGGTCGCGATCGTCGGCGAGGTGGCGCGCAGCTACCTGGAGCTGAGGGGACTGCAACAGCGTCTCGCAGTCGCGCGCAGCAATGCCGGGAACCAGCGGGACACCCTGGGCATCGTCGAGGCGCGGCTCGACGCGGGTCGCGGCACCGAGTTCGACACCTCGCGGGCGCGCGCGCAACTCGAGACCACGCTGTCCCGGATCCCGGCGTTCGCCGCCGCCGTGGACGTGACGATGCATCGACTGGCCGTGCTGACGGGTCAGCCGCCGGGCGCACTCGTGGCGCGGCTCGACGCCGCCGCCGGCCTGCCGCGACTGCCGGACGCGGTCGATGCCGGGGCGCCGGGCGAACTGCTGCGTCGACGTCCCGACGTGATCGCGGCCGAACAGCGGCTGCACGCCGCCACGGCACGGATCGGCGTCGCGACGGCCGACCTGTTCCCACGCTTCACGCTCGGAGGCCTCGTCGGCACCCAGGCACTCGAGAGCAGCGCGCTGTTCTCGCGCGACAGCGAGACACGTTTCGTGGCGCTCGGCGTCGACTGGTCGTTCCTCGACGTCGGTCGTGTACGGGCGCGGATTGCCGCGACCGACGCCGCGGCGTCGGGGGCACTGGCGCAGTACGAAAGCACGGTCCTGCGCGCGCTCGAGCAGACCGAGAATGCGCTCGTGCGCTACGGTCACGCGCGTCTCGAAGACGCCCACCTCGAGCGCTCGGCCAGTGAAAGCGCGCGCGCGGCGGAACTCGCTCGCGTGCGCTTCGACGCCGGCGCTGCCGACCTGCTAGACGTGCTCGACGCCGAACGCTCCCAGTTGCAGGCCGAAGACGCGCTCGCGGACGGACGGACCCGCAGCGCCACGGCACTGGTCGAACTGTATCGCGCGCTCGCCGGCGGGTGGCCGCAGCGACCTCCCGAACGCGAGAGGCTCAGCGCGCGCTGAGCGCGTCCGGACTGCGCGGGAATCGAGGCGCTCGCATGAGTAGCGTGCGCTCAGGAGGCCGTGGCACCGGCCAACGTCAGCGCCGCGAGCAACGAAGCCTCGTCGATCGGCTTGACCAGGTGCCGGTCGAAGCCCGCGGCGCGCGCCTTGCGCTGTGCCTCCGCGTCGCCCCAGCCCGTCATCGCGACGATCGTGATCTCGGAGCCCCAGGGCTGGCTCCGGATGCGATGGCAGACGTCGTACCCGCTGAGGGTCGGCAGCCCGATGTCGAGCAGCACCAGTTCCGGCCTGAACTCCTCCGCCGCCAGCACGGCCGCGCCGCCGTCGTGCACCGTTCGCACGCGGTGTCCCAGGCGTGACAGCAACTCGGCAATCGTCTCCGCCCCGTCGCGATGGTCCTCGACGACGAGGATGCGCAGCGGATTGGTCGATGACGCGCGCAGGCTCGCCGGCGGTTCGTCCGCCGCGGGGGGTGGCGTCGTTGCGGGAAGGCCCGCCAGCGGCAGCGTCACGGTGAAGGTGCTGCCCTTTCCCAGTCCCGGGCTTTGCGCCGCCACGCGGCCGCCGTGCAGCTGGACGAGGTGCTTGACCAGGGACAACCCGATGCCGAGGCCGCCGCGCGAGCGCGTAATGGCACTGTCCACCTGCGAGAACATCACG
>JAJTCR010000497.1 GCA_021325695.1 Steroidobacteraceae bacterium
CCTTCGCCGGCTGGCAGTTCCAGCGCCACGCGCGCAGCGTGCAGGGCGAACTCGAGCAGGCGCTCGCCCGGGTCGCCGATCATCCCGTCGCGCTGGTCGCGGCAGGCCGTACCGACGCCGGCGTGCACGCGCTGGAAATGGTGGCCCACTTCGACACCGGCGCCGCACGATCGCTGCGGGCCTGGGTCCTCGGCACGAACGCGAACGCCGCCGCCGACGTGACCGTGTTGTGGGCACACGCCGTGCCCGACGTGTTCGATGCCCGGCGCGCGGCCCACGCCCGCCGCTACGTCTACCGCATCCTCGATCGCCGCCTGCGTCCCGCGCTCGAGCGGCACCGGGTGTGCTGGGTCCGCACCGAACTGGACGTCGCCGCCATGAGCGAGGCGGCGCAGGCCCTGCTCGGCCACCACGATTTCTCGTCGTTCCGCGCGTCGGAGTGCCAGTCGTCCACGCCGATGCGGGACCTGAGCGGCATCGCGGTCGAGCGCAACGGCCCCTACGTGGACATCCGGCTGCGCGCGAACGCGTTCCTGCATCACATGGTGCGCAACATCGCGGGCTCGTTGATCCTGGTCGGCCGCGGGGAGCGCTCGGTCGAGTGGCTCGGCGAGGTGCTGCGGCTGCGGGACCGTACCCGGGCCGGGCCCACGGCGCCACCGCAGGGACTGTATTTTGCCGGCGCGGAGTACCCCGTCGGGTTCGGGCTGCCTTCGTATACACTCCTGCGTCCGTCCTGGCGTGCCTGAGGCGCGTCGTGCGGCATTGGGCCAACCGTTCCGAGGTGTGCCACGGTGACCTGGTTCGAGAAGATCATGCCCTCGCGGATCAAGACGGAACGTCGCACGCGTTCCGTGCCGGAGGGCCTCTGGATCAAGTGCCCGGCCTGCGATGCGGTGCTCTACCGCGCTGAAATCGAGCGCAATCTCCAGGTCTGCCCGAAGTGCAGCCATCACATGCGCATCGAGGCCCGCGAGCGCCTCGACCGCTTCCTCGATGACGGCAGCGGCCGCGAGCTTGCGACCGAGGTCGAGCCGGAAGACCCCCTCAGGTTCCGCGACAGCAAGAAATACCGCGACCGTCTCACCGTCGCGCAGAAGACGGTCGGCGAGAAGGACGCGCTGATCGTGATGGCCGGCGCGCTGCACGGCATCGAACTCGTCGCCTGCGCGTTCGAGTTCCGTTTCCTCGGCGGCTCGATGGGCTCGGTGGTCGGCGAGCGGTTCACGCGCGGTGCCGAGCACTGCCTCGAACACCGGTGGCCGCTCGTGTGCTTTTCCTCGAGCGGCGGCGCACGCATGCAGGAAGGCCTGTTGTCGCTGCTGCAGATGAGCAAGACCAGCGCCGTGCTCGCGCGCATGGCGCAGGCTCGTTTGCCGTTCATCTCGGTATTGACCGACCCGACGACCGGCGGCGTGTCCGCGAGCCTCGCGATGCTGGGCGACCTCAACATCGCCGAACCGCGCGCACTGATCGGTTTCGCCGGGCCGCGCGTGATCGAGCAGACCGTGCGCGAGACGCTGCCGGAAGGTTTCCAGCGCAGCGAGTTCCTGCTCGAGCACGGCGCGGTCGACCTGATCATCGACCGCCGCGAGCTGCGCGACCGCATTGCGACGCTGCTCGCCGTGATGCTGCGACGTCCCCCGATCTCGAGGATTGGCTCGACTGGCAGCAGCGCCTGCACCCGACCCCGATCGAACTGGGGCTCGATCGCGTCGCACGCGTGTTCGAGCGCACGGGCTGGCGCCGTCCCGACGTTCCCGTGATCTCGGTCGGAGGCACCAACGGCAAGGGTTCGACGGTCGCGCTGCTGGATGCAGTGTTGCGCGCAGGCGGTCATCGCGTCGGCACCTTTACGTCGCCGCACCTCGTCGACTACCGGGAACGCATTCGCCTGCAGGGCGCGATGATCGCGGAAGCGGCGCTGATCGCGGCGTTCGAGCGCATCGCCGACGCACTCGGGCCGGACTCGCTCACGTATTTCGAGTTCAACACGCTCGCGGCGCTGCTCGCGTTCGAAGCCGCGGGCCTCGACGCGATCGTGCTCGAGGTGGGCCTCGGCGGCCGTCTCGACGCGGTCAACGTGGTCGATGCGGACGTGGCCGTCGTGGTGTCCATCGGACTCGATCACATGGAGTACCTCGGACCCGACGAGGACTCGATCGCGCGTGAGACGGCGGGGATCTTCCGGGTGGGGCGGCCCGCGGTCGTCGGCGCGATCGACGCGCCGCGATCGCTGCTCGAGGAAGCGAGGCGCATCGGTGCGAACTTGTTCGTGCGTGGCGAGCATTTCGATGGCTGCGCCCGCGATGCGGGGCGCTGGAATTTCGTCGTCGACGGCGCGGTTCAGCTCGCAGGCCTGCCACGGCCGGCATTGCCGGGATCCGTGCAGATCGGCAATGCGGCGACCGCCCTGGTCGCGCTCGCGCAAGTCGTCGAGTGGTTGCCACTCGCACGCGACGCGATCGAACGGGGGCTGCGCGAGGTGTCGCTGCCGGGCCGTTTCCAGCGCGTCGCGGATCGACGCGGCTTCGAGTGGGTGTTCGACGTCGCGCACAATCCAGCCGCCGCCACCACGCTCGCGGCCAACCTGCGCGAGTTTCCCGTGAGTGGTCGCACGCTCGCGGTCTGCGGCATGCTGGGCGACAAGGACGTGGCCAGCGTCGTCGCGGCGCTGCGCAATTCGATCGAGGCCTGGTACGCCGCGACCTCGGAAGGCCCGCGGGCGATCGATGCGCAGGAACTCGCGCGTCGCGCCACGGCGGCGGGCGTTGATGCGCGCCCCTGCGGCCGCATCGTCGATGCGCTGCACGCCGCCGCAGCCGATGCCCGCCCCGGCGATCGCATCGTCGTCTTCGGTTCGTTCCACACGGTCGGTCCAGCGCTCGTCTCGTTGCGCATTCCCCCTCGTTGCGCATTCCCCTATAATCCGCGCCCGATGGACGAACAGGTCAAGGCACGGCTGATCGGCGCGACGGTGCTCGTCGTGATCGCGGTCGCGCTCGTGCCGGAGCTGCTGTCTGGGCCGAAGCGCGACGCCGCGGGCTCACCGGCGGACGGCAAGCGCGGGACGCGCACGCACGTCGTCGACTTGAGCGCCGCGGTCGCGGGCAGCGCGCGCCTGCCGCCCACCGAGCCGGCCACGGCGCCCGCGCCACGCGAGCAGGCGCGTCTACCGACGGTCGAGGTCCCCGGCGAGGCCGCCGAACGAGGCACCGACGAGGAGCCCTCGCCGGAGGCGCCACCCCTGCGCGCGGATCCGGCGCTCCCGGCGGCAGCGACCGTGGCCTCGAGCGAGCCGCTCGCACCGCCGCCGCCACGCTCGACGTCGTCGGAGTCGTCCGCGAGCACCAAGGCCGCCGCCGCGGCGCCTGCAGCCGTCGCGCCGAAGTCCGGCGTCGCGGCAGGCGGGGGCTGGGCGGTGCAGGTCGGGGCGTTCGGTTCGGCCGAGAGTGCCCGCAGGCTCGTCGGGGACCTCAAGCAGGACGGGCTGTCGGCGTACGTCGCGCCACTCAATCGCAACGGCAAGACGCTGCACCGGGTGCGCGTGGGGCCCGAACCCACGCGTGCCGAGGCCGAGACCCTGGCCGCGCGGGTCAAGCGCAAGGGTCTCCCGGCGGCGGTGGTTGCCGCCGACTGAACGGGCCGCTCTGGTAGAATTGCGGTTCGCTTGCCGCGCGGGACGCCATCTGTCGCATGACCCCCGTCGATATCATCCTGATCGCGATCGTCTTCATTTCCATGCTGTTCGGCGCGATCCGGGGGTTCCTCCGCGAATCCGTCGCGCTGCTCGGCTGGCTCGTGGGTCTCTGGCTCGCCTGGCGCTACGCGCCGTTGCTGGAGCCTTACCTCGGCGGGGCACTGGCCGACACCGAACTTCAGGTGTGGGTTGCCCGTCTGATACTGCTCCTCGCGACCGTGATCGCGGCATGGGTGGTCGGCAGCCTGCTGGGGTACCTGGTGCAGCGGTCCGGGCTCACGCTCGGGCTCGATCGGATGCTCGGCGGGGTGTTCGGGCTCGTTCGGGGCGCCGTCATCGTCGGGTTCGCCGTGATGCTGGCCGACGCGGCGCAACTGCGGGGCGAACCGTGGTGGAAAAGCTCCAAGCTGATTCCGGTCGGCGAGGAAATGGCCACGATCCTGCGAGGCTATGTCGAGACCGGGCGGCGCGTCGTCGAGGACGTCACCGAAGCGAGCACCTGAGGACATCGAAAAGGCATGTGCGGAATCGTCGGCATCGTGGGGCACGGCCCCGTCAACCAGCAGATCTACGACGCGCTGACCGTGTTGCAGCACCGCGGCCAGGACGCAGCGGGCATCATGACCGAGCACGAAGGCCAGCTGTACCTGCGCAAGGACGTCGGACTGGTCCGCGACGTGTTCCAGCAGC
>JAJTCR010000119.1 GCA_021325695.1 Steroidobacteraceae bacterium
GGGGCCCGACCATCCGGAGCGGCCTGCGCGGCTCGACGCGATCGAGGACGAGTTGCACGTCCGGGGCCTGCACGACCTGCTGCTCCATCGCGACGCGCCGCGCGCGGGCGTCGAGCACCTGCTGCGCGTGCATCCGCTGCACTACATTGAGGAGCTGGCCAACCGCTCGCCGACCGAGGGACTCGTGCACGTGGACCCGGACACCTGGATGTGTCCCGACACGTTCGAGGCGGCGCTGCGCGCCGCCGGCGCCAACGTGCTTGCCACCGACCTCGTGCTGACGGGCGAGGCGTCCCGGGCCTTCTGCAACGTACGCCCGCCCGGCCATCACGCGGAGCGTGCGACGACGATGGGCTTCTGCTTCTTCAACAACGTCGCCGTCGCAGCGCGTCACGCGCTCGACCACCACGGGCTCGCACGGGTCGCCGTGCTCGACTTCGACGTGCACCTCGGCAACGGCACGGAGGACGTGCTCAAGGACGACGAACGCGTACTGCTGTGCTCGTCGTACCAGTACCCGCTCTGGCCCAACCTGAATCCGCCGACGGTGCCCGGCCGGGTCGTCAACTGCCCGTTGCCCGCGGGCAGTGGCAGTGACGCCTTCCGCCGCGCAGTGACCGAGCACTGGCTGCCTGCGCTCGATATCTTCCGGCCACAGCTGGTCCTGATTTCCGCGGGCTTCGACGGGCACGCGGCCGACGACATCGCGACGCTGCGGCTCACGACGAGCGACTATGGCTGGGTCACCGAGGCGGCGTGCGCGATCGCGGCGCGCCACGCCGGGGGCCGCGTCGTGTCCACGCTCGAAGGCGGCTATGACCTTACCGCGCTCGCGGCGAGCGCCGCGACGCACATCGAGCGGTTGATGCTGGCGTGAACCTCAACCCACCAGGCTCGTCGCCCACGCCGCGATCGCGAGCCAGGCGGGCGTTCCGGACAGCGCGAGTCGCAGCGGCTGCGAGATGATCAGCGCCAGCCCGCCCCAGAGCGTCACGGGGTGCAGTCGCCCCCGCGAGCGGAAGTCCCAAACTGCGAGTGCGATGACGAACAGGTCCGCGAGGCCCATGAACACCAGCGGGTTCGGGATCGAAATGACGCCGGGCCAGCGTGCGACCGCCGCTACCAGCAGGCTGGCCGTGCCGAGGATCATCCAGCGCTTGTGCGCCTGGGCATCGCGCCGGCGCCGCACGGCAAGCGCGACGCACGTCGCGAACAGCAGCATGTCGACAATCGGTACGATCAGGAACTGCAGGGGCGGAACCGGGAGGCCGACGAACCCCGTCGGGCGATCCGCGGCAATGAGCGCGCCGGTCACGCCGAGCACGACCATCGCCGTGGCGAGCACCGCGCCCAGGGCCCCGAGCTTGCGATGCACGTCGACGCGGCCGACGCCCACCAGCGAGGTTTGCAGCACGAGCAGCACCGGCCAGCAGGCAAACACGACGCCGTGGAACAGGAAGAACGGTTCGGTCGGTGCAGGTGCCTCCGGAAACAGCGGCCGCAGGAAGAACGTGCGCGCGAAGCCGACGTAGACGACGACGAGTGCGGCGAGGCTGAGACCGGTGAAGAACCGTCGCTCCGCCGTCCAGCGCGCACGACCGGCAACGGCTGCGGTGCTCATGGCGACTCCTCCTTTTTCTTGTGTCGCGGTCGACTCAAGCCTAGCACGGCGTCGTGGCTGGCGAAGACGCGTCCTCGTGCTCTCGCGGTGCGGGTGCACGACGACTGCCGCGGTACAGGTCGAACAGCAGCAGCCGGCACGGGATGCTGCCGTTCATGAGCTCGACGATACGGCGCGGTTTGAGGCCGATCGTCCGGTACGGCGATGCTTCCGCGGCGAGGATCGCCGCGCTCCAGCCCGCAAAACGCTGCTTGAGCACGTCGCCCACCTCGGCGTACAGGCGACGCACCTGGTCTTCGTCGCCGCCGATGCGGTCACCGTAGGGCAGGTTCGTCACGAGCATGCCCTGTTCGGCAGGCGGCTCGACGTCCTGCACGCGTGCGGTCTCGAAGCGAAGGTAGCGCTCGACACGCGCTTTCAGTGCACTCTTGCGCGCCATGTCGACGTAGCGCGCCTCGATGTCGGAGGCGAGCACGGGCGCCGGTGGCGCGTCGAGTTTTTCGCCTCGCACGCGATCCTGTGTCTCGCGCCAGAGCGCGCGGTCGAAGTCGGATAGCCACTCGAAGTGAAACTCGCCCTTGCGCCGGTGTATCTGCGGCGCCTTGCGGACGGCGACGGTCGCAGCCTCGATCGCGAGCGTTCCGCTGCCGCACATCGGATCGAGGAACGGCTGCGTGCCATCGTAACCGGCGATCCGCAGGATCGCTGCGGCGAGCGTCTCCTTGAGCGGCGCGGGGTGTCCTGCCTCGCGGTAGCCCCGCTTGTGCAACGACTTGCCCGTGGTGTCGAAGCTGAGCGCGCAGCGGCCACGCGAGAGGTGCGCGACGATCACCACTTTCGGCTCGTCCGTGTCGACGCGCGGCGGCGACTTGCCGGCGGCCGCAAACGCCTCGCGCACGCCTTCCCGCACCTGCGTGACGACCTGCTTCGCCGTCATGGTTCCGTCCGCTTCGACGCCCACGGTCTCGACCATGAAGCCGTGCCGCGCGTCGAACCATTCGGGCCAGTGCAGGCGCCGCACCTGCGAGTGCAGCATCGGCGCGGAGTGCGCGGGCACCTCCTTCATGACGCGCAGCAGGCGGCTGGCGGTGCGCAGTCGCAGGTGCAGGTCGTAGGCGAGTCCCGGCGTGGCGTCGAACTCGATGGCGCGATACAGGAACCGCAGGTCGGCCGCGCCGAGTTCGCCGAGCTCGGCCGCGAGCACCGGCTTGATCTCCTCGGGACAGGTCGCGATCAGTCGCAAGCGGCTCGGTCCCGACGTCGCATCGGCCCCACCCGTCGTTCAGTCGGCGTCGGCCCGGCGCAGCGACACGGCCAGCGATCCGTCCGCCCGGCGCAACTCGAGCCTTTCACCGTCGACGCGGGCTGTGGCGACGCTCCGGAGTGCGGCGAGGAATGCGCGCTCCTGCTCCATCACGCCGGGTTGCAGGCAGGCCATCCGCGTGAGCGCGGGCTCCTCGATCCGCAGGGCACTGCCGTCCGCGACGTAGCGCGCGCTGTATCGGTTGCAGCCGGCGCCGCCGCTGACGCGTCCCTCGGCATCGAATTCGAGCGTGACCTCCGTGCCCTGCACGACGCTGGCCATCGCACCCCGGCCCATGTCGATGCCGCTGGCTCGCCACGCGCTGCCCGCGAGTGGCAGGACGCTCGCCTCGGGCCCGCTCATGCACGCGGCCAGGAGCGCGAGGCCCGCAATCGCGGCGACTCGCGGATGGTTCGGCATTCGCATCGGCAGGCTGCTCCGGTGTCGATCGGTCGCTCCGTGCTCCGAGTCTAGACGACTGATGGAGCGCTCACACCCGACGCGCCGCCCAGGGACCGTGGCGGCGCATCACAGGCGCGGCGGCCTTCTGCGCGAGCACGCCGTCGCCGCGCAGTTCCGTCCTGAAACCCTCGACGCGGAGCCGCCGGACGACCTCGTTCGGGACGTCGCGGCCGGTCGTGAGCTTGTTCGGCGTGCCGGTATAGTGAAACAGGCGACCGCCCGGGCGAAGCACGCGCGCGAGCTGCGCGTAGAACCCGGAGGAGTAGAGCTCGCCGGCGATGCCGAACCGCGGCGGGTCGTGCAGCACGGCGTCGAACGCAGCACCGGGCAGGTCCGGCAGGCGTTCAGCGACGTCGCCGTGCACGAGTTCGAGCGCACCACCCGGCCGCGGCGACCACGGGTTGAGCGTGCGCAGCCAGAGCACGTCGGCATTCTTCTCGAACGACAGCACGCGCGCGGCCGCCTGCTCGAGACAGCACGCCGCGTAATACCCGAGCCCGCCGCAGGTGTCGAGCACCACCCGTCCCCGCGGCAGCACGGACTCGACCTTGCGTCGCGCATCGTCGTACGGCGAAACCTTCGACGTGGGCAGCATCTTGATGCCGTCCAGCTCGAACGTCGGTGGTCCCCACGGCGTCGGCACGAGCTTGATGAGCGCCGTGCCGTAACGTGCCACAGGCTCGAACGTGTCGCCCGTCCAGTGATACACGGTGCGGTCGCGACAACGCTCGAGGTACGGGTAGCGCCCGCCGTCGCAGCACCACGACTCGCCGTCGAGCGTCAGCACCGTCTGCGTGCGGCCGAGGTCGACGGAGGCTTCGAGGGATGTCGGCGCATGCCGGCGTGCTGCCAGCAAGGCCTCGTGCAGGGGCAGCGTCACGAGCGGTGCAGGCATGCGTCAGTAATCGCGGCCCGCGTCAGCCGTCAGCACGGAGCGGCACACCATCGCGCGTCGACCTGCGACGGCGACACCAGTCCAGGTTCGCGGTGGCGACCGCTCCAATCATGGCGGCGAGCCTGCTTGCCGGCACGGCGCCAGAGCCGCCTCGGCGGGTCAGCGAGGCGTGGGTCGTCTCGCCGCCCGGCCGGAGCGGCGGCGCGAGGCCTGTCGCAGTGCCACGAAAGCAAGCACGCCGACCACGAGCGCGCCGGCCGCCACCTGGCGCGAACGCGGCGACGCGCGCGCGTCGCCGAGCAGGCCCTCCACGACGTTGATCCGATCGGCCGCCAGCAGCATGAGCCAGTGGCGCACGTCGTTCTCGCTGTGCCGGAACGCGCGTCGACGCAGCACGCCACTCAGGCCCGTCGGTGGACACGCGGTCCCGAACACCGGCGTGATGCCCGGCCGCTCGGTCGAGTGCAGGACCTCGACACGGACCGGCTGCTGGTCGGGCTGGTCCCACGGCACGTCGAGGCGCGCCGGCACCCGTTCCTTCGGCACTGCCGGTCGGTTCCGTGGGTCGAGGTCCGCACCCCACCCTTCGATGTCGTCCCTGCGCAGGTCGTCCCTTGCGGATTCCATGTCGATCTCCTGTACGTCAATGCATGTTCGAACGGGCGCGCGGCGGGATCAGCACCGTCTTGATGCAGTGGTCGCGCTTGTCCGAGAAGACTTCGTAGGCCTCCGCAGCATCCTCGAGGGGCACGCGGTGCGTGATGATTTCGCTCGGGCGCAACCGGCCCGCCGCGACGTGTTCCATGAGCCGGGGCAGGTGGCGTTTCACGCTCGCCTGGTTCATGCGCAGCGTGAGGCCCTTGTTGATCGCATTGCCGATCGGCACGGCGTTGAACGTCGGTCCGTAGACGCCGACGATCGAGACGACCCCGCCCTTGCGGACCGAGTTGATCGCCCAGTGCAGCGCGGTCGCTGACCCGGCCTGCAGCTTCAGCTTCACGCCCGTCAGCGTCTGCGCAAAGTTGCCGGCCGCCTCGCAGCCGACTGCGTCGATGCAGACGTCCGCGCCGAGGCCGTCCGTCATCTTCTTGATCTGGATCGCCATGTCGCCGACCCGCTTGAAGTCGAGCGTCTCGCACTGCGCCCAGCGCCGGACGAACTCCAGCCGGTACTCGACGTGGTCGACCACGATCACGCGGCCGGCGCCGAGCAGCCATGAGG
Organism: Steroidobacteraceae bacterium; assembly: GCA_021325695.1. Classification (GTDB taxonomy): domain Bacteria; phylum Pseudomonadota; class Gammaproteobacteria; order Steroidobacterales; family Steroidobacteraceae; genus RPQJ01. The sequence continues at coordinate 5,503 of JAJTCR010000119.1, forward strand.
ACTTGGCGGCCAGCATGCCGACCGGTCCGGCGCCGAAGACGAC
>JAJTCR010000120.1 GCA_021325695.1 Steroidobacteraceae bacterium
CATCGCCAACGCGATGAAGCTCGATCACGACGGGTCCGGGCTGCGGTTGCACGGCTGGTTCTGCCTGCCGACCTACGCCCGCAGCCAGGCCGACCAGCAACATTTCTTCCTGAACGGCCGTCCGCTGCGCGACAAGCTCGTCGCGAGCGCGGTCCGACTCGCGTACCGGGACGTGTTGTTCCACGGCCGTCATCCCGCGTACGTGCTTTACCTCGAGATGGAGCCGGCGCGCGTCGACGTCAACGCGCACCCGCAGAAGCTCGAGGTGCGCTTTCGCGAACCCGGGCTCGTGCACGACTTCCTGTTCCGCACGCTCGAGCGCGCATTGGCCGAGACACGACCTTCGCAGCCCGCGATGGAGGCGATTCCAGCGGCCCGGGCCTCGTGGTCGCCGATCCGCGAAGCCACCGGGTCGATCTTCGGTCCAAGCACGGAGTCCACGACGCGGTTCGGCGCGCCCGCGAGCCACGACTACCGGGCGGCGACCAGCCATGCTCGATCGCTGGCGGCCACCGACCTCTACCGGGCCTTCGACCAGGTTCGCGAAGGCTCGACCGACGACACGCGGGCCGCATCGCCCGCTGCAGCGGAACACCCGCTCGGTTATGCAATCGCGCAGCTGCACGGCGTTTACATCCTGGCACAAGCGCAGGGCGGTCTCGTGCTCGTCGACATGCACGCGGCGCACGAGCGCACCACGTACGAGCGCCTGAAGGCCTCGATGCACGCCGATCGGTTGCCCGCGCAACCGCTGCTGGTGCCGGTGATCGTGAGCGTTTCGACCGCCGACGCCGACGAGGTCGAGATGCACTGCGAACTCTTTGCGAACCTTGGCCTCGAAGTCGACCGCGCCGGTCCAACGCAGCTGCTGGTTCGATCGATGCCTGTCCTGCTGCCGAACGCGGACCCTGCCACGCTCGTCAAGGACATGATCGCGGACCTGCGCGAACAGGGGCGGGCGGCGACGACGGCCGCGTTCGATCGCGCACTCGGCACCATGGCCTGCCACCAGGCGGTCCGTGCCAACCGTCGCCTGGCCGTCGTCGAGATGAATGCGCTGCTGCGTGAAATGGAATGCACCGTTCGCAGCGACCAGTGCGTGCACGGCCGGCCGACCTGGTCGTTCGTCAGCATGGACGACCTGGACCGGCTGTTCCTGCGCGGACGGTGAACGTGCACGGCGCGACCGCCGCCGTACCGGATGCGGTGTGCATCCTGGGTCCCACCTGCACCGGCAAGACGGCGCTCGCGCTGCAACTCGCCGGACGCTTTCCGATCGAGGTCGTCAGCGTCGATTCCGCGCTCGTGTACCGGGGCATGGACGTCGGTACGTCGAAGCCGTCGGCGGCGGAGCGCGCCGCTGTGCCGCACCACCTGATCGACATCTGCGATCCGTCCGAGCCGTATTCGGCCGGCCGGTTCAGGCGCGACGCGCTCGACTGCATTGCGCAGATCCGGAAACGCGGGCGAGTTCCGTTGCTGGTTGGCGGAACGATGCTGTATTTCCGCGTGCTGGTGCAGGGCCTGGCGCCCTTGCCGCAGGCCGATGCGACCCTCCGCGCCGAGCTCGACGCGCAGGCGCATGCGCTCGGCTGGCCGGCGCTGCACGCGCGGCTGGCCGAGGTCGACCCCGCTGCCGCGGCTCGCATCCGCCCAAACGACGCGCAACGCATCCAGCGCGCTCTCGAGGTGTGGCGTCTCACCGGCCAACGCCTGTCCGACCTGCAGGAGCGTGCCGAACCCTCGCCATACACGCTCGCCCGCTTCGCGTTGATGCCCGTGTCGCGCGAGATGCTGTACGAACGCATCGACGCACGGTTCGATGCGATGATGGCCGCGGGTTTCCTCGACGAGGTACGCCGCCTGCGTGATCGCGGCGACCTGGACCCCGAACTGCCGAGCCGGCGTGCCGTCGGTTACCGTCAACTCTCGAAGTATCTGGACGGCGCGACGACCCTCGAGCAGGCCATCGCGGCGGCCCGGCAGGCCACGCGCAATCTGGCCAAGCGTCAGCTGACGTGGTTGCGGGCCGATCCGGACATAAAGTGGATCAGCACACTTGAAGATCGGGACCTCGTCCCGATATCCGACGCCGTGACGAGTGCTTACGGAAAAATCGGTTGTCGGGTCGTATGCTAGACTGAAGTCGTTCTTGCAGGGTCCGAAGGACTACCACCCAAGGCCGTTTCAGGAAGATTCCGCGCAGGAACGAACGGCGACCGACAATAAAAGGAGACTGCAAAAATGGCCAAGGGCCAGTCCCTTCAGGATCCGTTTCTGAACGCTCTGCGCAAGGAGCGTATTCCCGTTTCCATCTACCTCGTGAACGGCATCAAGCTGCAGGGGCAGATCGACTCGTTCGACCAGTTCGTGGTGCTCCTGCGCAACAGCGTGAGCCAGATGGTTTACAAGCACGCGATCTCGACGGTCGTGCCGGCGCGCAACGTGCGCCTGCCGATCGGTGAGGACGAACTGCCGCCCGTCGAAGACGCCCCGGTGGGCTGAGCCGCACGGCGAGGGCACGGTTTCATTGTTCGACAGGCCGGGTAGCGGTGAACGCGCAATCCTCGTTTGCGTGGGACTGGGGCGGGCACCCGAAGCCGATCGCATCGAGGAATTCCAGGCGCTCGCCCGTTCGGCGGGCGCCGTCGTGCTGGAGACGCTCGCGCCCACGCGCAAGTCGGCCGACCCGCGCTTCCTGATCGGCACCGGCAAGGTCGAAGAACTGCGCCAGCTCGTCGTCGAACTCGACGCGGACCTCGTCGTGATCGACGGCACGCTGAGCCCGAGCCAGGAGCGCAACCTCGAGAAGGAACTCAAGTGCCGCGTGCTCGACCGCGCCGGCCTGATCCTCGACATCTTCGCGCAGCGCGCACGCACCTTCGAAGGCAAGCTGCAGGTCGAACTCGCGCAGCTGCAGCACATGTCGACCCGCCTCGTGCGGGGTTGGACCCACCTCGAGCGCCAGCGAGGCGGCAGCATCGGCCTGCGCGGACCGGGTGAGACCCAGCTCGAAACCGACCGGCGCTTGATCGGCAAGCGCATCAAGGCGTTGAACGACCGCCTCGACAAGGTGCTCGTGCAGCGTGAGACGACGCGACAGGAACGCAAGCGCGCCGAGGTGCCGACGATCGCGCTGGTGGGTTACACCAACGCCGGCAAGTCGACGCTGTTCAACCGGCTGACGCGTGCCGAGGCGTACGCGGCCGATCAACTGTTCGCGACACTCGACCCGACCGTGCGGCGCCTGCATCTGGCGCCCGGGCTCGAGACCGCGCTCGCGGACACGGTCGGATTCGTGCGCGACCTGCCCCACGAACTCGTCGCAGCGTTCCGCTCCACGCTGCAGGAGTCTCGCGAAGCCGACCTGCTGCTGCACGTGATCGACGCGGCGGATCCGGAGCGGGCAGATCGCATCACGCAGGTGAACGAGGTGCTCGATTCGATCGGCGCCAGCCAGCTGCCGCAGATCGCCGTCTACAACAAGATCGACCGGACGGGGGAAGCGTCGCGTGCCGAGACGGACGAGCACGGCCTGATCGATCGGGTCTGGCTCTCGGCGCACAGCGGGGCGGGGCTCGAGCTGCTGCTGCAGGCGCTGCACCAGCGCCTTGGCGTGGACCTCTGCCGCTGCACCCTCCACATACCGCCGCGCGCCGGGCGGGCGCGGGCGCGTTTGTTCGAAGCCGGCGCGGTGGTCGGCCAGCGCATGCTCGACGACGGGGCACTCGAGCTCGACGTGAGCCTGCGGCGGCCGGACCTCGAACGCATTTGCCGGGAGGACGGGATCGCACTGCCCGCGGAATGCGCGCCTTGTGCCGGCGAGGGCCGGTTCCTACAATCGACCGGATCGCAGGTCACGCGAGGTGCGGCATGAACGCCGGACCGACGTCGCTCGCCGCGATCCCGCCGACCATCACCTGACACCACGACCACCCGGAGCACCCGCACTCATGGCCTGGAACGACCCGGGCAGGAACCGCAATCCCTGGGGTAACCGGCCCGACAAGGGCACGGCCGACCTCGACGAGGCCTTGCGCAACCTGCAGCGAAAACTGTCGCAGATGTTCGGCGGCGACGGTGGCGGCGACAGCGACGGTCGCGACGACGGCCGCGGCGGCGGCGGTCCGGGCGGCGGTGCGATCCGCGGCTTCGGTTTCGGCACGGTCGCGCTGGTGCTGGTAGGCATCTGGGCGCTGACGGGCTTCTACGTGGTCGACGCCGCCGAGCGCGGCGTCGTGACGCGGTTCGGCGAATACGTGGCGACGTCGGAGCCGGGCTTGCGCTGGCACGTGCCGTGGCCGATCGAGGCGCGGCAGATCGTCAACGTCGAGTCGATCGAGGGCGTGCAGGAACAGACCCGCATGCTCACCTCGGACGAGAACCTCGTCGACATCAACCTCGCGGTGCAGTACCGCCGCGCGGAGCCGGTCGCGTACGTGTTCAACGTGCGCGACCCGGACCAGACCCTCAAGGAAGTGTCCGAGAGCGCGATCCGCGAGATCGTCGGCCGCAGCCGGCTCGATTCCGTGCTCGAGGAAGGTCGCCAGGAGATCACGGCGAATACGAAGGAACTGGTCCAGCGCACGCTCGATGCGTACAAGACGGGCATCGAGGTCACGACCGTCAACCTGCAGGGCGTGAGCGTGCCGGAGCAGGTGCAGAGCTCGCAGCGCGATGCGATCAAGGCGCGCGAGGACAAGGAGCGCCTCGGCCTCGAAGCGCAGGCCTACGCGAACGACATCCTGCCGAAGGCGCGTGGCTCGGCGGCCCGCCAGTCCGAGGACTCGAACGCGTACAAGGCCCGCATCGTCGCCGACGCGCAGGGCGAGGCGCAGCGCTTTTCGCAGCTGCTCGAGAGCTACGAGCGCGCGCCAGGCGTCACCCGGCAACGCCTGTACTACGAGACGATGGAAGAAGTGCTCGGCAACACCAACAAGGTGCTGGTCGACACGGCAGGCACCGGCAACATGATCTACCTGCCGCTCGACAAGCTCACCGAAGGCCGCGCCCGCACGCTGACGCTCGACGAGCAACGCCAGGTGCCGGCGACGGTGCAGCCGCGCGAATCGTCGGGCGGCGCGGAGACGCCGGCCGCGACGGTCGAAACGCGCCGTGAACGGGGGACACGCTGATGTCGGGCCGTGGTTACCTGCCGCTGATCCTGGTCGGCGCCGCGATCCTGCTGTTCTCGATGGCCGCGTTCACCGTGCGCGAGACCGAACTCGCGCTCAAGTTCCGTTTCGGCGAGATCGTGCGGTCGGACTACCAGCCGGGACTGCACTTCCTCACGCCGTTCGTGAACAACGTGGTCAAGTTCGACAAGCGGATCCTGACCGAGGACTACCCGGCCGAGCAGTTCCTGACCAGCGAAGGCAAGATCCTGCGCATCAACTTCTTCGTGAAGTGGCGCATCAGCGACGTCTCGCGCTTCTACCAGTCGACCGCGGGCGGCAGCGAGGAGGTCGCGAACCGGCGCCTCGGCGAAATCGTCAAGGACGGCATCAAGGGCGTGATCGC
>JAJTCR010000121.1 GCA_021325695.1 Steroidobacteraceae bacterium
CCAGCAACCCGCCCTTGCCGCTCGGCCGCAAGCGTGTATCGACCTCGTAGAGCCGCCCGGCGGCGGAGTGGACCGTCAGCAGGTGCACCAGGCGCTGCACCAGCCGCAGGAAGAACACGCCGTTCTCGATGACCTGCGGTCCGGTCGTGCGCTGCACCTCGCCGTGCGAGTCGTGCGGGAACACCAGGTCGAGGTCCGAGCCATACCCCATCTCGATGCCGCCGAACTTGCCGTAGGCGACGACGACCATCCCGGCCGGCTCGAGCCGTGATGCGGACGTGCCGCACATCGGCGCGCCGTGACGCACGGTGATCTGCTGCCACGCGACGTCCAGCGCTTCCTGTACCAGCAGCTCGGCCAGGTCCGTGAGACGGTCGCTCACTTTCATGAGCGGCAACCGGCCCGTCAGGTCCGGCACCGCGATGCGGAACATCGCCGCGCGCTGGAACTGCCGCAACGCATCCACCTGCTCCTCGGCATCGTCGGCGTGCGTGCCGGCCATGCGCGCGCGCAGTTCCGCCGCGAGTTCCGCCCGCGTCGGCGTGGACTCGAACAGTCGCTCGTCGAGCAACTCGTCGAGCAGCAAGGGAAAGGCGGCGATCTGGTCGGACAGGAACTTCGAATGCGCGCAGAGCTCGAGCAGTCGCTCGCGTGCCCGCGGATTTTCGTTGAGCAGCGCGAGGTACACCGTGCGGCCGCCGATCCGCTCGAAAATCCCGAACACGCGTCCGAGCGTGGCTTCCGCATTCGGCAACTTCGCGATCGCGTGCAGCAGGCCGGGCAACAACGTGTGCAGCCGGCGGCGGCCGGTCTGGTCGAGGCGGCGGTAATAGGCCCCGTCGCGCACACGCGCCAGCTCCCCCAGCAGCATCTCGACGAACTCCGCGGGCGCGCCCAGCGTGGCGAGGATCTCGCGCCGGCGCGTGTCGTCGGGGGCCGGGTCGAGCAGGTGCTCGAGTTCCACCGCGCGAGCGTCGAAGCCGTTGCCCTGCTCCGGCGCGAACACCGCGCGCCGGAAGTGCGAACTCACGCGTTCCCGATGCTCGTCGAGCTGCCGCGCGAGATCCGGCCAGTCGGCCGCGCCCATCGCGAGCGCGAGGCGCGCGCGTGCGTGCGGCTCGTCGGGCAGTTCGTGCGTCTGTTCGTCGTTCCACTCCTGCAGGCGGTTCTCGATCCGACGCAGGAAGCGGTAGGCGGCCAGCAGGTCGGTCACGGTCGTGGCAGGCAGCAGCTTCTGGCCGGCGAGCATCGGCAACGCTTCGAGCAGGCGTCGCGTCTGCAGCCGCGGATTGCTGCCACCGCGCAACAGCTGGAACGCCTGCACGATGAACTCGATCTCGCGGATGCCGCCGGGACCGAGCTTGACGTTCTGCTGCAGCTCGCGCCGCTCGACTTCGCGCGCGATCAGGTCCTTCATGCCACGCAACGACTCGAACACGCCGAAATCGAGGTATCGCCGGTACACGAACGGGCGCAGCACGTCGCGGTAGAGTGCCTCGAAGCCGGCCTCCGCGCCGAACACCGGCCGTGCCTTGACGTAGGCGTACCGCTCCCAGTCGCGCCCGTGCTGCTGCAGGTAGTCCTCGATCGCGTCGTAGCTGACCGCGACGGGCCCGGAGTCGCCGAACGGTCGCAACCGCAGGTCGACGCGATAGACGAAGCCGTCGTCGGTGGGCGTGCCGATCAGCTGTGCGACCCGCTTGCCGACGCGCGTGAAGAACTCCTCGTGCTCGAGTGGGCGCGGCCCCGTCGTCTCGCCGTGCTCGGCGAACGCGAACACCAGGTCGATGTCGGAGGAAAAATTCAATTCGCCGCCCCCGAGCTTGCCCATGCCGAGCACGAGCAGCGGGATGTCGCGACCGCGCGCATCGCGCGGGATGCCGTGCCGGCGGCCGAGCACCGCGGTCGCGTGACGACACGCCGCCGAGATGCACGCGTCGGCGAGACCCGAGAGTTCACGCAGGAGCGAATCGATCGGGGCCTGGTTCGCGAGGTCGCGCCACGCGACGCGCACGAGGTGCCGGCGGCGAAACACGCGCAGCGCCGCCATGAAGGTGGGGTCGTCCGTCGTGCCGGGGGTCGTGGCCGCGTCGACGCCGGCCAGGTACGCGTCGCCCTCGAGGTCCTCGAGCAAACGGCCGTCGGTCGCGAGCCACGGCAGCAATCCGGCATCGCGCACGCAGGCGTCGGCGACGAACGCACTGCACGCCCAGACGTAGCGCAGGCTGGACTCGATCGCCGCGGCCGCAGCAGTCCCGGGCAAGGGTGGTCGTCCAGCCAGTCGTTCGCGCTTTTCGTCGACGATCCCACCGAACTCCGCAGGAACCTCGAGCGAACCGCGACTCAAGGCTCCACCCTCTCGCGCGTCGCGCTCGCGACGATCAGCGAGGAGATCGCGAGCAGCAGCGCCGCGACGATGTACGCGGCGCCCGGAAAGTCCCAGTCGCGGCCCGCGCCGATCGACCACGCGAAAATCGTCGCGAACATGACCGGGCCGATCATGGTGGCGATGCCCTGCAAACTGCCCATGGCGCCCTGCAGTTCGCCCTGCACGTTGGCGGCGACGTGACGCGTCATCAGGCCCTGCGCGGTCGGGCCGGCGAGACCCCACAACGCGACGATAGGAATGCCTGCAAGGAACAGCACGCCAGTCGGCGCGAACGCGTAGAGCCCGAACCCGACCGCACCGGCGGCCAGACCCACCAGCAGCACCTTGCGTTCGCCGAAGCTGCGCACGAGCGGGCCGACGAGCGCGCCCTGCACGACCGCCGACGATGCGCCGACCACGGCGAGCGACAGGCCGACGGTCTTTTCGTCCCAGCCGTAACGATACGCCGCGTAGAGGACGAACACGGCCGGCAGCACGGCATGCGCGACATTGCTGAGGAAGGCAGCGCCTGCGAGCCCGGTGATCTCGCGGTGGGCACGCAGGAACTTGAGCGAGCCGACGGGGTTCGCGCGCTGCCACTCGAATGCGCGACGGCGCTCGAGGGGCAACGACTCCGGCAGCACGAAAAAGCCGTACGCGGCATTGGCGAGGCTTGCGACGGCGGCGGCCCAGAACGGCAGCCGCGGGTCGATCGAGCCGAGCACGCCGCCGAGCGCCGGCCCGAGGATGAAGCCGATGCCGAACGCCATGCCTACGAGGCCGTAGCTCTTCGCGCGCTTCTCCGGCGGCGTCACGTCGGCGATGTACGCCATCGCGGTGCTCACGCTCGCCGCGGTGATGCCCGAGATAACACGCCCCACGAACAGCCAGCGCAGGTTCGGTGCGAGCGCCATCAGCACGTAGTCGAGGCCGAGGCCGAGGTTCGACAGCAGGATCACCGGCCGGCGTCCGAAACGGTCCGAGAGGCCGCCCATGACCGGCATCGAGACGAACTGCATCACGGCCCAGACCGAGCCGAAGATGCCGTAGACCTTCGCCGCCCCGGCGATGTCGCCACCGAGGAAGTCCTCGATCAGGTGCGGCAGCACCGGCAGGATCATGCCCAGCGCGAGCATGTCGAGCACGACCGTGACGAAAATGAAAGCGATCGCCGCACGGCGCGGCGCCGGGGCGTCGGCGGTCATCGACGCGCGGCGTGCGCGCCGCCGGTCACGGATACTGCAGCACCGTGCGGGGCACGTGCTCCTCGGCCCGGAAGCCCGGCGCGATGCCGATGTCGATCAGGACGCCGATGCCGTGCACGACGAATCCGGCCTGGCGGCTCAACGACACCGACGCGCCGAGCGTGCCGCCCGTCGCGAGCACGTCGTCGACGAGCAGCAGGCGACCCTGCCCCGCCTGCATCTCGAGCACGCCGGTGCCGTACTCGAGGTCGTAGGCGACGTCGACGACCGGTGGCGGCAGCTTGCCTTTCTTGCGGATCGGCACGAACCCCTTGGCGCGGCGCTCGGCCAGTGCGGCGGCGAGGATGAAGCCACGCGATTCGATGCCGGCGACGGCGTCGATCGTCGTCCACTCCTCTTCGCCGAACAGCGCATCGAGCGCTTCGATGGTCGCGCCGAAGTGCCGCCGCAGCAGCGGGCTGATGTCGCGGAACAGGATTCCCGGTTTCGGAAAATCGGGAACGTCGGCGACGTACTGTCTCAGGTCCTGCATGCACACCTCAGCCTCGGCGCGCGCAGGGTAACCAAATTCCTCCAGGCCCGCGAGGCGCTCAAACCGCAGGCGCGACGGCTGCAACCGTCGTGGCCCGTGTGGCGGCGCTTCTGGCAGAATCGCGCGCCGCGAGGAGGAAGAGCAGTGAACGTGAGTGAAGCCGTCGCGAGCCGCATGAGCTGTCGCGCCTTTCTCGACGCGCCGGTCTCGGGCCACGTCGTGCGCGAAATCCTCGACGCGGCGCGTCGCGCACCGTCGGGCGGCAACCTGCAGCCGTGGTGGGTCTATGCGCTCGGGGGGTTGCCGCTGGCGGAGCTGCGCGCCAAGGTCCGGCAGAAGGTCATGGCCGATCCCCGGGGCGACGGCTCGCACGAGTACGACATCTATCCTCCGGGCCTCGGCGAGCCCTATCGCAGCCGTCGCTTCAAGGCGGGCGAGGACCTTTACGCGACGATCGGCATCGCGCGCGACAACAAGGCGGCTCGCCTGCTGCAGCTCGCGAAGAACTACGCGTTCTACGGTGCGCCGGTGGGGCTCTTTTTCTACATCGACCGCGGGCTCGGCCCGCCGCAGTGGTCCGACGTCGGGATGTACATGCAGACCGTGATGCTGCTCGCCCGCGAACGGGGGCTGCACACCTGCGCCCAGGAGATCTGGTCACTGGTGCCCGGCACGGTCGGGGAATGCGTGGGCGCTCCGCCCCACCTGATGTTGTTTTCCGGCATGGCGCTCGGGTATGCCGACACCGCGCACCCGATCAATTCGCTGCGCACCGAACGCGCACCCCTCGAAGAGTTCGCCAAGCTCGCGGGTTTTGAGGCGATGTAGGCGCCCGCCTATGTCGGCGGACCTGACAGCACGACGCGAGCGAAGCGTGCTGTCTTATGTTGCGGTGACGCGACGAAGCGCTCAATAACGGGACGCACCTCACAGTTTGGGGCGCTGGGAGCCAGGGCATTGCCGCGACTGCATGTCGCGGGACTTTACGGTCGGCGCCGGAGCGACCGTCCGCCCCGGTCGAAAGGCGCGCGGGCACTGGCATCAGGGCGACACGGTGCGCTTGGCACGAGCCGTGCAAGTTGCTCGTGCAGCGAAGGCAACAAGGAGAGAATCGAGATGAACTTAACCTGGATGGGTCGTAACCGGAGCCTCGAACTCTCGCCGCGGGCCCGGCTCGTGGACGACGTCGAAGCCGAGGCGTTGCGCCGCAAGCGCGAGCAGCTCCAATGGCGTCCGCGCAACGGATTCCTGCTCGACGACTCGAACGCGCACGGCGACACCGAGCAACCGGCCGACCAGGCGGCCTGAGCGGAAAATCAGTTGTCCCGGGACGACGGAGCGCGGCGCTGCTGCCGTCGCACCTTCATCGGGTGTTCGACGCGACGCGCCTTGTCGGTG
>JAJTCR010000498.1 GCA_021325695.1 Steroidobacteraceae bacterium
CTCCCAGCCGTAGCGCTGGCCGAACACGGCGCCCATCCGTTTCAACTTGTCGTACACCGGGCTCGTTTTCACCGGACGTGCGTCTTCGCGTTCCTCGTCGGGGTAATGGACAGTGAAGACATTGCGGTACGTTTCCTCGTTCTTGGTGACGACGTACCGCTTGCCGGTGTAAGGGCCGAAGCGTCGCGGGTCGACCGCCAGCATGTCGATGCCGGGTTCGCCCTCGACGATCCATTCTGCAAGCTGCCAGCCCGCCCCGCCGGCGGCGGTGATGCCGAAGCTGTGGGCCTCGTTGAGCCACAGGTTTCGCTGGCCCCAGGCCGGGCCGATCAACGGACTGCCGTCGGGCGCATAGGAAATCGGGCCGTTGACGATGTCCTTGATGCCGCAGTGCTCGAGCGCCGGCACGCGCCGCTGCGCGGCCTCCACGTGCGGCAGGAGACGGTCGAGGTCGCCCGGAAACAGGCTCTTGCCGAACCAGTCCGGCACGCCGTCGGCGAACCGGGCCGGCGCGCCGGCTTCGTACGGCCCCAGGATCCAGCCCATGCGCTCCTCGCGCAGGTAATACGACTTGTCCGATTCGCGCAGCACCGCGAGTTCGCGCCCGCCGGCGGCGCGGTACTGCTTCAGTTCCGGCGATTCGTCGTAGACGATGTACTGGTGCTCGACCGGGATCGCCGGCACGTCGAGCCCGAACATGCGGCCGGTCTGGCGCGCGTAGTTGCCCGTCGCGCAGACGACGTGCTCGGCGACGATCTCGCCCCGTGTCGTCGCGAGTTTCCACTCGCCGGTGGCGGTCCGGGTTGCACCCGTGACCTCGGTCTGCTCGTAGATCTCGGCACCGCCCGTGCGCGCGGCCCTGCGCAGCGCCATCGTCAGGTCGGCCGGCGCGATGTGCCCGTCGTCCGGGTGGTACAGCGCGCCGACGATCGGCGGCGTGTCGCCACCGTCACCCAGCTCGACCAGCGGCCAGAGCTCCTTGACCTCGGCGGGCGAAATCACCCGAAACGGCACGCCGATGGTGTTGGCCGTGCCGCAGTACTTCAGGTACTCATCCATGCGGTCACGGCAGGTCGCCAGTCGCAGGTTGCCCGTGACGTGGAAACTGACGTCCTGGCCGGTCTCCGCGGGCAGCTTCTTGTAGAGGTCGACCGAGTACTTGTGCAGCTGGCCGACCGTGTAGCTCATGTTGAAGAGCGGCAGGAGCCCCGCGGCATGCCAGGTCGAGCCGGCGGTCAGTTCGGTGCGCTCGAGCAGCGCGACGTCGGTCCAGCCTTTTTTCACCAGGTGGTAGAGCGTGCTCACGCCCACCACGCCGCCGCCGATGACCACGACTCGGGCATGCGATCTCATCCGGGGCTCCTCGGCCGGCCCGCGTCCGCGCGCAGCGGGATCCGGCGCGTCGTGGCTCGTCGGTTTGCGTCAGTTTAACAACCGAGCCCGGCGTGACCGCTCCGTTTGCGACAAGACCAGATGCAAACGCGTCAGTCGTCCGTATACTCGAAAGGCGTTTCTTTTGGCGATGGGGCGACGACGGGAAACAGCATGGCGGGCGATCCACATCGCACGGGCGGGAATGGCGCGACGACGCGCACGCGTTATGCATTCCTGACCCTGGCGGGGCCAGCAACGGCATGATGCTCACGCCGACCTGCAAGCTCGCCGACGTCGGCGCGGTCGACCTGGTATTCGTCTGCGGCGGCGTCAACGTGCGCGAGGCGGTCTCCCCCGCCCTGACCACGACCCTGCGCCGGCTCGCGGCCAAGCGCATGCCGCTCGGCGCGCTCTGCACCGGCGGCTATGCACTCGCGCTGGCCGGACTGCTCGACGGCCACCACGCGACGATCCATTGGGAAAATCTCTCCGCGCTGCGCGAGCAGTTTCCGCGGGTGCTGATCTCGGACCACCTCTTTTCGATCGACCGTAACCGCTACACCTGCTCGGGCGGCGTCGCACCGCTCGAACTGATGCTGAACCTGATCGAGCAGAAACTCGGTACCGACGTCTCGCGCCGGGTCTCGGAGCAGTTCATCGTCGAGCGCATTCGCGACGCCGACGACCGCCAGTACGTGCCACTGCGGGCGCAGGTCGGCAACGTGCACCGCAGCGTGATCGCCGTCGCCTCGCTGATGGAGGCGAATATCGAAAACCCGCTGCCGCTCGAGGCCATCGCGCGGCAGTCCGGACTGTCGCGCCGGCAGATCGAGCGGCTGTTCCAGCGGCACGTGCTGTGCGTGCCGAAGCGCTATTACCTCGAGCTGCGACTCAAGCGCGCACGCGAGCTGCTGCTGCAGACCTCGATGCCGATCATGGCGATCAGCACGGCCTGCGGCTTCAAGTCGCCGCCGCACTTTTCGAAGTGCTATCGCGCGCACTACGGGCGGCCGCCGACCGCGGAGCGGCAGCCTCGGCGCGTGTCGCACGCGTGAGCACGCTACGACGCTGAGCGCGCGTCTCCGGGTCCACATCGGGTCCGGGGAACACGCCGCAAGTACATCCCTGTAGGCTCGCACTCGCCATCCATGGCTCGTGACGGTTCCCCGGACCCGATTTGGCCCGGAGACGCGCGCGTGCCGTGTTCCCCGGAGCCGGTGTGGACCGGAG
>JAJTCR010000122.1 GCA_021325695.1 Steroidobacteraceae bacterium
CGTCGCCGCCCGAGCCGTCCGGCGGCGGGTTCATGTCGATCTCGACGTAGGGCGCACTGGCCGCGAAGTCGAAGCAGGCGAACGCGTCGTGGGCGTGCAGCAGCTTCGCGATCGCGCCGGTCGGCGAGCGCATGCCAGTGACGTTCGAAGCGGCCGAGAACGAGCCGATGCGAGGCCGCCCGAGGTACTCGGGTGCCTGCAGCAGCCGTTCGAGGTGAGCGAGGTCGATGCCGCCGTCGTCCGCGAGATCGACCTCGACGACAGTCGCGAGGCCCTGTCGCCAGGTCACCTCGTTGCTGTGGTGCTCGTAGGGACCGACGAACACCACGGGCTGCTTCACCAGCTGGTAAGCGCGGAACGCCTCGAACCGTGGCGCACCCAGGAACTCGCGCAGGTGGTCGCGGACAATGCGCCGCGTCGCCGGCGGCAATGCCACACCGAGGATCTGTTGCAGCTTGTCGATCGCGCCGGTCGCGCCCGTGCCGCACGCGACGATCCGGCCCTGCGGGCCCGCGTTCACCGCGTCCTTGATCGTGCGCTCCGCTTCGTGCAGCAGCCGGCTCATGCTGCGACCGGTCAGGTCGTCCTCGGTGTGCGTGTTGGCGTAGATCCGCTGCAGGTTCTGCAGGTAGCGCTCGACGAACGCGAGGCAGCGCCCGGAGGCCGTGTAATCGCAATAGACCATCAGGCGCCGGCCGAACGGCGTGTCGAACGACGAGTCGATGCCGACGATCTGCGAACGCAGGAACTCGAACGTCCAGCCGGCGGTCATGACGGGCGCCTTTCGTAGAAAATCAGGGACATTCCTTATTTTCCGGTAGAAAACCAGGAGTGTCCCCTATTTGTGGAAATTAAGGAGTGTCCCCATTTGCGGGGGCGGCGGGGAGGACTACCATTTCCAGTGCCGGAAACGTCATCGGCGTGAACGGGAGAATGGCCATGTTGCATGGACATCGATCGCTCCCCCAGGTTGGCGCCCAGGATCCGGAGCTCCGCAATTCGCCGATCTCGGAGGAAGAAGACTAGGAGACTGACGTCGTGCGCCAGCAGCTGCCGGGCGCGGCCGTGTGCTACTTCAACGGCACGGAATACGCCCATGGCAACTACGTCGTCAGCGGCTCGCAGGTCCTGCGCTGTCAATACGGCGTCTGGATCGACTCCGGCTCGTCGGACGAGCGCAACCCGTAGTCCGTCGAGGTTGGCGGCGGCGGGAGCCACAGCCGGACCACGGCGCCCTGCCCGTCGGTCCGGTTGCCCGCCTCGAGCGTGCCGCCGTGCGCCTCGATGATCTCCCGGCACAGTGTCAGGCCGAGCCCGCTGCCCGCCGGCTTGGTCGAGTAGAACGGCAGCAGCGCGTTGGTCAGCACCTCGGCCGTCATGCCCGAGCCGCGGTCGCGCACCTCCACCGTCCAGCCGCCGCGGTGACCGTAGACCCGCACGCTGGTCTCGCCCGCCGGTGAGCCCGCCTCCGTCGCGTTCTTGAGCAGGTTGATCATGACCTGCTCGAGCTGCGACTCGTCGAACCAGGCCGCGCCGGACGGCAGCACGTCCTCGACGGTGAACGGACTGACCGCGCGCAACGACTCGAGGAACCTGCGCCAGTCGACCATGGCTGGACGCGGCTTCGGCAGCTTGGCGAACCGCGAATACCCCTCGACGAACTGCGACAGGTGCTGCATGCGATCGTCGATCGCCGTGAACACGCGCTGCAGCTGCTCCGGCTCGGGCTGCTGCGCCAGACGCTGGCCCGACTGCGCGAGCGAGGCGATGGGCGCGACGGAGTTGTTGATCTCGTGCGCGATCACGCGGATCACCTTCTTCCAGACCGCGACCTCCTGCGCATTGAGTTCGCGCGTCAGCTGCTTGAGCAGGCGCAGGCGGTGCGGCTGGCCGTTCAGCAGGAACTGCCGGTGCGAGACGTGGAAAACGTGCGCGTCGTCGCCGAACTGCGTCGTGAACAGCTGGTCGCGCGTGCTTTCGAGCGCCTCGCGCAACGCGGCCGGCTGCGACTCGAGCAACGGCGCGAGTGCGAGCCCCTCGAGCTTGCGGCCGCCCGCGAACAGCTGGCGCGCAGCCAGGTTGCCGTACAGGATCGTGCCGGTCGCGTTCGTCAGCAGCATCGCGAGCGGTGACGCCTGGATCACCGTGTCGAGCAGCAGCTCGCGCTGGTGCAGCTCCTGTCGTTGCGATCGCAGTTTCGAACCGAGCCCGTTGTAGCCCGCGACGAGCCGGCGCAACCGCGCCTCGCGCGGTTCGGCAATGCTGATGCTGTAATCGCGGTCGTGCAGGCTCGAAAGGCCGTCGGCGAGCGCGTCGAGCAAGATCTCCTGCTGCTTGAGCGAAGCCCGGACCCAGTAGCCCAGCAGCCCGTACACGAGGACCGTGAGCAGCAGCGCG
Organism: Steroidobacteraceae bacterium; assembly: GCA_021325695.1. Taxonomy (GTDB): domain Bacteria; phylum Pseudomonadota; class Gammaproteobacteria; order Steroidobacterales; family Steroidobacteraceae; genus RPQJ01. Next base: position 2,398 of record JAJTCR010000122.1, read on the forward strand.
AGCAGCTTGGGCCCGACCGGAAGCTCGGCCAGCGCGAGCGCCGCGAGCGTGAGCAGGCCGAGCGCGAGCAGGCAGGCCGTGACCTTCCGTTGGCGCATCGCCGTCACCGGCCTTCCGGCGAGCTCGCGGCGATGCCCAGCTTTTCCATGCGACGGTAGAGTGACTGGCGCGTGAGTCCAAGGTCGCGCGCGGCCTTGGCGACGACGCCCTGGTGTCGCGCCAGCGCGCCCTCGATCTCGGCGCGGTCGGGTTCGCGCGCGGGCGCCAACTCGACCGCGGACGCCGGGCCCGCGGCCAGCATCAGGTCCGGCGGTCCGATGCGGTGCGAACCGGCGAGCAGGCACGCGCGCCGGATGCAGTTGCGCAGCTCCCGCACGTTGCCCGGCCAGTCGTGCCGCAGCAGGGCACGTTCGGCCTCGGGCGTGAGTTCGTAGCCCGGTTCCAGGAAGTGCCGTGCGAGCGGCAGCACGTCCTCGCGGCGCTCGGCGAGCGAGGGCACCCGCAACTCGATCACGTTGAGCCTGTAATAGAGGTCCTCCCGAAACCGGCCCTGCCGCATGGCCTCGAGCAGCGACGCGTTGGTCGCTGAAATGATGCGAACCCGGACCCGTCGCGTCTGGCTCGAGCCGAGCCGCTCGAATTCGCCCGTCTGCAGCACGCGCAGCAGTTTCGCCTGTCCCGGCAGCGGCAGGTTGCCAATCTCGTCGAGGAACAGCGTGCCGCCGTTGGCGGCCTCGAACCGGCCCTCGCGGGTCTTCGCGCCCGTGTACGCGCCGCTCTCGGCGCCAAAGAGTTCGCTTTCGAGCAACTCCGACGGCAGCGCGCCTGCGTTCACCTTCACGAAAGGCCCGTCCCGGGCCGCCGAGTTGGCCTGGATGATCTCCGCGACGATCTCCTTGCCGGCGCCGTTCGGCCCCGTGATCAGGACCGGGACGTCCGCTCGCGCGACTTGAGTCGCCGTCTGCACGACGGCGTGCAGCGCGTCGCTGCGATAGACGATGTCGCGCAGGTCGAACCGGTTCGCGAGTTCGTCGCGCGACCGCTCGACCCGCTGGCGGCGTTCGCGCTCGACGTCCAGCACCGCGCGCAACTGCAGCAGGTTGCGCACCGTGGTCACGAGCCGCGCGTTGTCCCACGGTTTCGCGAGGTAATCGGCCGCGCCGGCCTTGACCAGCTCCACGGCCGTCTCGAGGCTGGTCCACGCCGTCATCAGCACGACCGGCATGTCCGGGTGCGCGGCGCGGATCGCGCGGAACAGCTCGATGCCCTCCCGGCCCGAGGTGACCTCGCGCTGGAAGTTCATGTCCTGGATCACGAGGTCGATGCCGCCCCGCGCGAGCCGTTCGAGGCCTTCGCGCGGGGTCGCCGCCTGTTCGACGCGCGCACCCTCGAGCGTGAGCAGCACGTCGAGCGCCGTGCGCACCGCATCGTTGTCGTCGATGACCAGCAGCGTCCGTCCGTGCATCGTCCTCTTCGCGTCGGCCCCGTCGGGCCGGACGACTCGTCAAACCGTGCGCGTGGCGATCGCGGGCGACACCAGCGAGGCACGGCGCGCCGGCCGCAACGCGGCCCCGAGGCTCAGCAGCCAGAGCCCGAGCGCACCTCCGACCAGATAATAAAGCTTCAGGCGCGGGAGTTCGAACGTCGTGCTGAGCCAGTAGCCGAGCACGAGCGCGAGCACGCAGCCGGTCACGACGCCGACCGTCGTGATCAGCCAGTTCTCCGCCAGGAAGTAACGCAGGATGTCGAGGCGCCTCGCCCCGACCGCGCGACGCGTGCCGATCTGCTTCGTGCGCGTGCTGACGTTGAATGCGGCGAGGCCGAAGATGCCGAGCGCGGCGATGCCGAGCAGCAACCCGATCACGACGGTCAGGTAGACGGCCATCGCGCGGTCGTCGGCATAGGTGGATGCGGCGACGTACTCGAGCGACCGCGTCTTGAGGATGACGCGCCCGTTCTCGACCTTGGACAACGCCTCCTCGGCTGCCTTCATCAGCTCGTCGCGCCGGCCCGGCTCCGTCCGCACGAGGTAGCGCGCGTACTGCTCGTCGGGGATCTCCGGCGCGATCGCGACGTTGGGGAAGTGGTCCCAGGTCGGCCACGAGCCGTGCATCCGGTCGATGATGCCGACGATGGTCGCGGGCTGGTTGATCGAGGTGTAGACGGTCTTGCCGAGCGCGGAGCCGTCCGGAAACAGTTCCTTGGCCACGTCGCGCGTGAGCAGGAGTTCCGGCGGGAACGACGACGTGTTGCGCGGCGGCTTGCGCACGACCGCCGCATCGACGTCGCGACCCTCGGCGATTTTCACGCCGAACGTGCGCGCGCCCTGTTCGTCGGTGTAGAAGACGTTGACCTGGCCTTCCTTGCCCTTCTCGTTCTGCTCCGTGTAGATCGTGGAGCTCGAGCCGCCGCCCGACAGCGGCAGCGCGTTCGTGACCGTCGCGGCCACCACGCCCGGCAGGCCGCGCAGGATCGCGAGGTCCTCGCGCATCGTGGCCTCGCCGTTGAAGCGGTCGCCGTTGACCGTCCAGCCGATCGTGAAGATGTTCGGCACGTCGATGCCGTGGTCGGCATTGAGTGTCTCGAGCCGCTGGATGACGATGTACAGCGAGTTGACGACGATCGCGAGCGCGAGCGCGATCTGCAGCGCGACCAGGATCGCGCCCGTCGGGCTGCGACGCAGCGAGCTCAGGATGTGCTTGAAGTCCATGTGGAGTACTCCGCGAATCACTGCGTCTTGAGGTAGACGGCCGGCGCCGTCCGGCCGATGCGCCACGAGGGATACAGGCCCGCGACGGCGCCGGCGACGAGCGAGAGCACGAGCGTCACCAGCACGACCGTCGGGTCGATCTCGGTGAGCCGCTCGGCGGCGCCGCGGTTCCAGTCGGAGGTGTAGAACGAGCGGATGCCCGCGAGCCCGCCGATCGCCAGGACGAGCCCGAGCAGGCCGCCGGCGAGGCCGAGCATCAGCACCTCGGTCATGTGCTGGCGCACGATGTCCTTGCGGCTCGCGCCGAGCGCGCGACGCAGGCCCGTGAGCGGTGCCGCGTTCAGGAACTTGGCCAGCAG
>JAJTCR010000123.1 GCA_021325695.1 Steroidobacteraceae bacterium
AGCCTGTTGGGACACCTCGCCACGACACACCCCGGGCGCGTGGCGATCACGGCGACGGCGTTCACGACGTACTTCCAGGAACGCCTCGGCTTCGCGGTCGTCGTCGACGACGACGAGTGGCTGCCGGCCGCGGTGGCCGCGCTCGATCCGGGCGCGAGCGTGGCGTACGCGTGTCCGGGCAGCAAACCGGGTCGCCGTGCCGGCGTGCGGCCCGCCACGCTCGAGCGCATCCATCGCGACGGCCACTTCGACGCGACCTACGTCAAGGCCGATGGCGCACGCATGCGTTTGATCAAGGCGCCGGCTGCGGACGAACCGGCGATACCCCCATCGGCAACGACAGTCCTGCCCGTGCTGTCGGCGCACGCCATCGGCGCGCCGCTCGGCCCGAAGGTCGCCCACCGCGTCGAGCAGATCGGCCGCGTCGCGGGCATGAACGAAGGGGAGATCATCACGCCCGCGCACCTCGGTCGGTTGTTCGGCAGTCCGGCCGGGCTGCTCAAGTCGACGGAGGGCCGACGGGTCGTGCCCGTGATCAACATGGTGGACGACGCGCGGCTCGAGGCGCAGGCGCGTGAGGCCGCCACCGTGGCCCTCGGGCTCACGGACCGGTTCGATCGCGTCGTGCTCGTGAGCCTGGTCCGGTCGAGCGATCCGCTCGTCGCCGTCGTGCGCCGTTGAGGCCCCGGCATCGCTCGCGGCGCAGCCGCCGGCAGGCGACTACAATCGACGCATGTCCGACGTCCTCATCCGCGTACCCGCCGTGTTGCGGCCGTTCGCCGGCGACGCCTCCGAACTGCGGGTGGCGGCCGGCAGCCTGGCGCAGGTGCTCGAGCGCGTGGCGGTACGCCACCCGCAGCTGGTACCGCGCGTACTGACGCCGGACGGCCAGTTGCGGCCGTTCGTGAACCTGTTCGTGGATCGGACGAACGCGCGGGCCCTGCAAGGTCTCGCGACCGAGGTGCCGGCGGGTGCGGTCGTCAGCATCCTGCCGGCGGTGGCGGGCGGGTGAGCACGCCTGCACCCAGGCCCGGGACGCCGGTCGAACTCGACCCGGGCGCGGCCTGCGACCTGGTCCGCCGCGGCGTCGCGCTGCTCGACGTGCGCGATGCGCCGGAGCTCGCGACCGGCATGGCCGACGGTGCGCGACACGTGCCGCTCTGCGAACTCGAGCGGCGTGCCCCCGAGCTCGAGCCCGACCGATCGCAGGTCGTGCTGCTGATCTGCGCGAGCGGGCGACGCTCGCGGCAGGGCGCCGAGCGGTTGCGGACCCTCGGGTACGGGCGTGCGATGTCGGTGGCGGGCGGCTTCCAGCGCTGGCGTGCCGAAGGCCTGCCGGTCGCGCGATCGCCCGACGAAGTGGCCGACCTCGACGTCGAACGTTACGCGCGACAGCTCACGTTGCCGGAAGTCGGGCTCGACGGCCAGCGCCGATTGCGCGACGCCCGGGTGCTGCTGGTCGGGGCCGGCGGACTCGGTTCCCCGGCCGCGTTGTACCTCGCGGCAGCGGGGGTCGGCCACCTCACGCTCGTCGACGACGATCGCGTCGAGCGCAGCAACCTGCACCGGCAGGTGCTGCACGGGGACGCCGACACCGGCCGCCTGAAGATCGATTCAGGCGCGGCGACGTTGCAGGCCCTGAACCCCACCGTCGAGGTGACGCGGGTCGAGCGGCGGCTCACCGCCGCAAACGCGCGCACGCTGCTCGAGGGCGCGCACGTCGCGCTCGACGGCGCGGACAACTTCGCGACGCGGTACGCCGTCAACGACGCGTGCATCGCGCTGGGCATACCCCAGGTGCACGGCTCCGTGTTCCGTTTCGAAGGCCAGGTCACGGTTCTGTGGCCCGCCGCCCCGGGCGGGGGGCCGTGCTACCGCTGTCTCTACCCGGAGGCGCCGCCGCCCGAGCTGGCGCCGTCGTGCGGCGAGGCCGGGGTGCTCGGTGTCGTGCCCGGCGTGATCGGGCTGCTGCAGGCCGCGGAGACACTGAAGCTGCTGCTCGGCGTCGGCTCGCCGCTGGTCGGGCGCCTGCTGCAGTACGACGCGTTGCGCGGCAGCTTCGACGAGTTCGACGTCGCGCGGACGCCGGCCTGTCCAGCCTGCGCGCGCTGATGATCGCTGCCGCGCTGCCGCGTCCGTAGCGCCCACGCGCCGCGGACGAAAACACGTAGTGCGTGGCCGACCCTCGATCGACAGGATAACCGCCTTTGATCCAGGGATCGCAGCCCGCGCAGTCGCCGCCGCGGGTGCGCTCGCCATCGCGTGTCCATCCAGGCTTCCTACCAACGCACACTGACGTCTGCCGCCGATGCCGTGCACCTCGTGCGCGACGGCGAGCAGGTCATCGTCCCGACCGGCGCCGGTGAGCCGCCCGCGCTGCTCGCGGCGCTGTCCGAGTGTCGTCGCGACTTTCGCGGCGTGACGGTCGCGCAGCTGCTGCCGCTGCGCCACCACGGCTATTTCGATGCGGACACCGTCGATCACGTGCGGCACCTCTCGCTGTTCTACGGCGGACCCTCGCGCGCGGGCGGACAGCAGGGCTGGATCGATTTCGTGCCGAACAGCTTCTCGGACATGCCGCTGCTGATCGAACGCGGTTATCTCGCCGCCGACGTCGTGTTCGCGCTGGCGTCGCCGATGGATGCCGACGGCAACTTCGCACTCAGTCTCGCGACCGATTACACGCTGGCCGCGGTCGCCCGCGCGCGCTGCGTCGTGCTCGAGGTCAACCCGAACGTGCCCTACACCTTCGGCAACTGCCACGTGCACGTCTCGCGTGTCACGGCGGTGGTCGAGAGCCACCTGCCGGTCGCCGAAGTCGCGTTGCCCAGGGTCGGCGCGGTGCAGGAAGCGATCGGTCGCCACGTCGCGGAGCGGGTCGACGACGGGTCGACGCTGCAGATCGGCTACGGCAGCATTCCCGACGCCGTGGTGATGCAGCTCGGCGACAAGCGCGACCTCGGCATCCACACCGAGATGCTGGGCGACGGCATCCTGCGGCTGGTCGAGGCCGGGGCCGTCACCAACCATCGCAAGAATTACCTGCCTGGCCGGATGATCGCGACGTTTGCGCTCGGTTCGTCCCGGCTGTATCGCTACATGGACCGCCACCCGGAGCTCGAGATGCATCCGGCGGACTTCACGAACGATCCTGCGGTCGCGGGCCGCAACGACAATCTCGTGTCGATCAATGGCACGTTGCAGGTCGACCTGCTCGGCCAGTGCGGCTCCGAGAGCCTGGGGTCCTTGCCGTATTCGGGCACCGGCGGGCAGGCGGACTTCGTGCGCGCCGCCAACCGGTCGCGCGGCGGCAAGTCGTTCATCGTGCTGCCGTCGACGGCGAAGGACGGCACCGTGTCGCGCATCGTCGCGACGCTGGCCCACGGCACGCACGTCTCGACCAGCAAGAACGACGTCAACTACGTCGTGACCGAGTACGGCGTGGCACAGCTGCGGGGCAAGTCCGCGCGGCAGCGCGCGCAGGCCCTGGTCGCGATCGCGCACCCGGATTTTCGCGAGGAACTCGCCCGCCAGGCACGCGACCTGCGCCTGACCTAGCGCTCAGCGCGCGAGCTCGCGCAGCATCGCTTCCCAGATGTCGATCTGGTCGTGGAACGCCTGCACGCCGATCCGCTCGTTCAACCCGTGCGCGCCGAGCGGCTCGCCGAGATAACCCCACAGGCCGCCGACGCCGTAAGTGGGGATGCCGGCAGCGCGAATGTAGATCGCGTCGGTGGCGCCGGCCGACATGCTCGGCACGACGGCCGCGTCCGGGAACTTGCGGCCGACCGCGTTGCGGTACGCGCTCGTCACGTCCTCGCGCAGCGGGCTGGGTTCGGCCCCTTGACCACCGTCGGCGAGTTCGACCGCGACCTCCTTGCCCGCGATCGAACGCAGTTCCTCGAGCACGGCCTCGGTCTTCACGCCCGGGAAGATCCGGCAATTGACGTTCGCTTCCGCGCGCTGCGGCAGCGCATTCGGGGCGTGGCCGCCCGTCACCTGGGTTGCGACGCAGCGCGTACGCGTGTAGCCCGGGTCGTTGAGTTCGACGAGGTCGGCCTTCTCGAGGTTGGTCGGATCGTCGAGCCAGGCCTTGACGATGTCGCCCCAGGCGCCCTGGTCCTTGGACGCGACGGACTCGAAGTAGGCGCGGCTCGCGTCGTTAAGCATCGGCGTGAAGCGATATTCCTCGAGCGACTTGAGCGCGGCCGCGAGCTGGTAGATCGCGTTGTCAGCGCGAGGTGCCGAGCTGTGACCACCGCGGTTCGTCGTCGTGAGGCGAAAGTCCGCGTAGGTCTTCTCGGCGACCTGCACGTAGAAGCCTTCGACGCGACCGTCCTTGTAGACGCTGCCACCGCCCGCGTCGGAGTTCAGCGCGTACTCGGCGTCGATCAGCGGCCGCCATTCGGTCGACGCGAGCCGGGCCCCGTCCCCCTGCGTCTCCTCGTCTCCCGTGAACAGCACCACGATGTCGCGTGTCGGTTCGAAACCGGACGCGCGCAGGCGCCCGAGACTCGAGACGATGGCGACGACCCCGGCCTTGTTGTCGCTCGTGCCGCGCCCCCAGTAATAGCCGTCGTCCTCGCGGAACGTGAACGGGTCGCGGACCCAGTCGGCGCGGCGCGCCTCGACCACGTCCATGTGCGCGAGCAGCAGGATCGGCTTGCGTCCGGACCGCTGCGTTGCCGGCCATCGCACGATCATCGACTGCGTGTCGCCGTGGGTCTTGACCGTGATGTCCTTGATGCCGGCCTTGCGGAACTCCGCCGACAGCAGTTGCACCAGTCGCGGCATCTCGCCGCGTCCCGCCACCGTGGGAATTTCCACGACCTTGCGGAACATCTCCCGTTCCGCATCGCCACGTCGCCGCGACTCGTCGTCGCTCGGCTGTGCCGCAGCCTGCAGCGAGCACAGGACGACTCCGAGCGCGATGGCCCTACGCAGCATGTGGGATCCTCGATTTGAAGGTCGGCGAAGGTTAGGATCCGGTGCTGGAGTCCGCAACCGCTTCCGCCCGATCGACGGGCAAGAAAAAGCCCATCGCCCGCGATGGGAGCGATGGGCGTTGCGATCAACCGTCGCTCGGGTTACTGGCCCGCGGTGTCGGGAGGCGAGGTGGCCGGTTCTTCGCCCGTGGCGGGTGCAGTTGACGGCGCAGTCGCTGGCGCGGTCGGCGCCGCCGGCTCCGCCGCCGTCGATCGCGTGCCTGCGCCTTGGTCGGCGTCCATGCGAGCCTTCTGCGACTCGTGCCAGGTCCTGATTTCATCGCGCGACAGCTTCTTGTCGCGGTCGACGTCGATTTCGTCGAAGCGACTGACCAGCGTCGGCGTCGCCTTCTCGAACTCCGGCTTCGACAGCGATTCGTCGCCGTCCGCGTCGAAGGCCCACCACTGCTCCGTCGTGGTCGCGGTCGTCTGATCGCCCTCGCCGGGCCCGGAGGTCGGCGGCGCGGCGG
>JAJTCR010000124.1 GCA_021325695.1 Steroidobacteraceae bacterium
CTCGAAGGCTGACCGGAACGTGGAGCCGCTCATCGCACGATCGTGGCACTGGCTGTCCACGCTGCTGCTGGCCCTCGGGGCACTCGTTGCCGGAGGCGCTGGGGCGTCCGAGCGGGCGATTCCCGCGCCGCGAGACGTCGACTATGCGGGGACGATTCGCTTGCGGGTCGACGCCAGTGACGTCGATCGTCGCATCGTCCGCGTCGCGGAGGTCGTCCCGGTCGCCGCGGCCGGCCCACTGACGCTGCTCTACCCGCGCTGGCTGCCAGGCAACAATTCGACCACCGGGCCGATCGAAATGCTCGCGGGCCTGCAGGTGCGCACGGATCGCGACGAGCGACTCGCGTGGCAGCGCGATGCCGAGAAGATGCACGCGTTCCACGTCGACGTCCCGCCGGGCACCACGGCGCTGCACCTGCGATTCGAATTCCTCACGCCGACGTCGCCCGACCAGGGCCGGCAGGTCATGACCCAGGACCTGCTCGGCCTGCAGTGGGAGAAGGCGCTGCTGTACCCGGCCGGCCACGGATCCGATCGCATCACGTTCGAGCCGAGCCTGACGCTGCCGGGCGGCTGGGAGTTCGCCACGGCGCTCGAGGGCGCACGTCGTCACGGCGACGTCGTGACGTTCGCGCCGGTGTCGCTCGAGCGCCTGGTGGACTCACCGGTTTTCGCCGGCCCGCACTACCGGCGCATCGAGCTCGATCCGGACCCCACGGCGCCGGTTCGACTGCACGCGTTCGCGGACCGGTCGGCGGAACTCGAAGCCCGCCCTGACCAGCTCGACCTGCACCGGCGCATGGTCGCCGAGACGCTCACGTTGTTCGGCTCGCGCCACTATCGCCACTACGATTTCCTGTTCGCGATCAGCAGCCAGTTCGCACCGATCGGGCTCGAGCACCACGAATCGAGCGAGAATGCCGTGGCGCCCGGGTACTTCATCGACTGGAGCGCGTCGGCGCCGGCGCGCGACCTGTTGCCGCACGAACTGGTGCACTCCTGGAACGGCAAGTTCCGGCGCCCGGCGGACCTGTTGACCGCCTCGTACGAGGTGCCGCTGCAGACCAGCCTGCTCTGGGTCTACGAGGGCCTCACGGAGTACTGGGGCATCGTGCTGGCGGGGCGATCGGGTCTCTGGAGCCCCGGGTACCTGCGCGACACGCTCGCCGTCCACGCCGCGACACTCGACCAGGGTCGTGCCGGCCGTGCCTGGCGCAACCTGCAGGACACGACCCAGCAGCCGATCCTGTTTTACCGCGGCACGCAGAGCTACCCGAGCTGGCAACGCGCCAAGGACTACTACTCCGAGGGAGCGCTGCTCTGGCTCGACGTCGACACGCGGATCCGCGAGCTCACGCGCGGCCAGCGCTCGCTCGACGATTTCGCACGCGCGTTCTTCGCCGCCGCGGACGGGCAACGCACGCCGCTCGCGTACAGGTTCGAGGACGTGGTCGCGGCGCTGGCGGCGGTGGCGCCGTTCGAGTGGGCTCCGTATCTCCGGGCGCGACTGGACAGCCATGGGCCGGGCGCGCCGCTCGACGGCCTGGGCCGCGGCGGCTGGCGGCTCGTCTACCGCGACACGCCGGGCGAGGCGCTAGCCGCCATCGACGCGGCCGCGGAACTCGACAGTTTCCTGTTCTCGATCGGACTCGCGCTAGACAAGTCCGGCGCCGTCGCCGAGGTTTTCTGGGACAGTCCGGCGTTTGCCGCCGGCATCGCGCCGCGCGCCGTCGTGATCGCGGTGAACGGGCGGGCCTACACGGCGAAACTGCTGCGTGAGGCGATCACGGCCGCGAAAACCGACCCGGCCCGCGGAATCGCGCTGCTCGTGCGGCGTGGCGACAGGTATGCCACCGTCGAACTCGATTATCACGGCGGGCTGCGCTATCCGCGGCTCGAGCGCATCGACGGCCGTGTGGACGTGCTTGCGGAGATCCTCACACCACGCACGCCGCCGGTGACGAGACGGCCCTAGGCCGGTTTCGTTACGATGCGCTCGGCATACCGCTAGGCTCACGAGTGGAACGACCATCATGGTTCATCTCAGGATGTTGTTGCGTGCGGGCCTGGTTGCGGTCGGGGCGCTGGTGACCGCTTGTGCCTCGATGCCCAGCCGAGACCCGCTCGGCGTGACGGTGGCCGGCATCGAGTCGCTGCCGGGGGAGGGCATGGAGCTGCGGCTGCTCGTGAAGCTGCGCGTGCAGAACCCGAACGACAGCCCCGTGGAATTCGACGGCGTCGCGCTTAACCTGGACGTCCAGGGCCGCGCCTTTGCCAGCGGCGTGAGCGCGGAAACCGGCGTCGTGCCCCGCTTCGGCGAAACTGTCGTCAGCGTGCCGGTCACCGTCTCGATGTTGCGGATGGTGCGCCAGGTCGCCGGCATGATCGATGGCCGCAGCACCGACAAGATCACCTATGCGATGAGCGGCAAGTTGAGCGGCACCACGCTCTTCTCGACCCGGCACTTCACGGCGACTGGCGAGTTCGCGCTGCCGCAAGAGTCCTCGCAGGACACCCCGGACTGATCGACGCAAACGCGCCGTGTCCGTGCTTTCGCTGTTCCCGACGCGGGTCTACACCGCGAAACTGCAGGGCCCGGGCGTCGTCGCGTTCAATGGACGGCTGCTGCGCGAATGCGCGCAATACCGCGAGGACGACGTGGCGGGACGCGCATGGTCACGCGAGCGCTACCCGGGCGGCTACACTTCCTACGGGTCGCTCAATCGCATGCACACGCTGTCGCCCACCTTCGCGCACCTCGAGCGCAGGTTGCGCCGCCACGTGCAGGCGTACGCCCGTGCGCTCGAGTTCGACCTCGACGGCCGCGAACTCGCGATGACCGACTGCTGGATCAACATGATGCCGCGCGGCGTCACCCACGGCCTGCACCTGCATCCGCTCTCGACCATCAGCGGCACCTATTACGTGCGCACCCCGCAAGGCGTCCCGGGCCTCAAGCTCGAGGACCCGCGGCTCGACCGTTTCATGGCCGCACCGCCCCGGCGGGCGGACGCGGACCAACGGCCCTGGGTCACCATGCCGGTCGCCGCCGGCACGCTGCTGCTGTTCGAGAGCTGGCTCCGGCACGAAGTGCCGCCCAACACAGCTGCCGCCGAGCGTGTCAGCATCAGCTTCAATTACAACTGGTTCTGAACTGACGGGACGAGGAGTCCAGCCGTGAACGACGACCGCGTGCCGATCCCGCGCGATGCCCAGGACGACTACACCGGGCCGATGGCGCAGCGCCGTCGCGAGTTCGTTGCCGAACGCACGGGCGCGAGCCTCGAGCACGTCGCGCATCACTCGGTTCTCCCGTCGCAGGTCGCAGGCAACGTCGAGAACTTCCTCGGTGTGGCCCAGGTACCGATCGGCCTTGCAGGCCCGCTGAGGATCCTCGGCGAGCACGCAAAGGGCGACTTCTACGTGCCACTCGCGACGACGGAAGGCACGCTCGTTGCGAGCTACAGTCGGGGCATGCGCGTGCTGTCGGAATGCGGCGGCGTCACCGTCACGGTGGTCAAGCATTCGATGCAGCGTGCGCCCGTGTTCCGTTTCCGGGACGCACGCGAGGCGCGGGATTTCGGACAGTGGCTGGTCGAGCAGTTCCAGGCGATCAAAAGCGTGGCCGAGTCGACGACGCGCATCGGCAAGCTGCTCGACATCGAGCAGTACGCGCTCGGCAACCTGCTCTACACGCGGTTCAACTACACGACGGGCGACGCGGCCGGCCAGAACATGACGGGCAAGGCGACGTGGGCCGCCTGCGAGTGGATCCAGGCGCAGCATCCGCTGCGGCCACGCTACATCCTCTCCGGGTCGATGGACACGGACAAGAAGCATTCCGCGATCAACACGCTGCGCACGCGCGGCAAGCGCGTGATCGCCGAGTGCACGATCCGCAACGAGGTGATCCAGCGCCTGATGCGCGTCGACACGCAGACCCTGTTCCGTGCGCGCCAGATCAGCACGGCGGGCTCGATCATGGCGGGCTCGGCCTACAACGGGCCGCACGCGGCGAACGGCATCACGGCGGTGTTCATCGCGACCGGACAGGACGTCGCCAACGTCGCCGAATCGCACGCGGGTATCACCTACGCGCAACTGCTCGACAACGGTGACTACTACTGGTCGGTCACGCTCCCGTCGCTGATCGTCGCGAGCTACGGCGGCGGCACCGGCCTGCCGACGCAACGCGAGTGCCTGGAGATGCTCGGGTGTTACGGCCAGGGCAAGGCGGACCGACTCGCCGAGATCGTCGGCGCCGTCGTGCTGGCCGGCGACGTGTCGCTCGGTTCGGCCGTGCTCGCGGGCGACTGGGTCAGCAGCCACGATCGGCTCGGCCGCAACCGCCCGTGACGCAATCGCGGCGTTTCTTCGCTTTCGGGGGCATCACATGTCGAGCGACCGCAGGCCGATCCTGAACCTGGCCGATGCTCCGCAACACTCGGGTGGGCACGGCGAGCACTTCGCGTTCGCGATGTCGGAGCTGGCCGGCCCGCTCGGCGCCCGCTCGATCGGCGCCAACGTCACGCGCGTGCCGCCTGGCAAGGCGGCGTTTCCGATCCATCACCATCACGCGAACGAAGAGCACTTCTTCGTGCTGAGCGGGCACGGAACGCTGCGCGTGGGGAGTCGGACGTATCCGGTCAAGCCACGCGATTACATCGTGAACCCTGCCGGCGGCCCGGAGGTCGCGCATCAGTTCGTCAACACCGGGGACGAGGACCTGGTCTACCTCGCGATTTCGACGCTGGTGCTGCCGGATGTCGTCGGCTACCCCGACTCTGGCAAGACCGGGGTGCGCACCGGCGCCGGTCAGGACCCCGGGACGCGCTTCCTGGTCAACGATGGCGACAAGACACACGTCGGGTACTGGGACGGCGAAGACGGACGCCAGGTGCGGGCCGTCCTTGGCGATCGCTAGGGATGCCGTAGAACGCTCATCGCTGCGAGCACGAGCGGGAGCGACGCCGTTGGCAAGCTTGCGGCGTCACCGGCAGGGTCAGTCGTAGTCGCTGTCCCGCCGGCCGCGCCACTTGCGCCGTTCCGGTCCCAGGTGCGCAAGTGGGATCTTCGCGTGTTCGTTTTCGCGGCGGGGCCCCGTCCGCCGATCGTCGAAATGCCGGTAGATGCAGCGACAGGCGACGGGGCGGTCGCAGTCGTCGAGCGGCAGCCGCCTCGGCGCGTCCGCCGTCAGCAGGCGCACACCGTGGAGCGCTCGCGCGGCGGGACACGCGTCGCCTGCGGCCACGATCTCGACGCCGCGAAACCTGAGTCTTGGATTGGCGCTGTTCGTCACGGCCATGTTGCTACCGTCCAGCCTGCATTGTGTCGGTACCGGCAATCACGTCCGGAGGAGCGACACGCCCGAGCGTGCAGGGCTGCGCCGTCGGCGCCATGGAGCCCGCCGCGCGAACACGGTCGAATTCGCGCCCGTCGCGGGCCTGCGCCCCG
>JAJTCR010000125.1 GCA_021325695.1 Steroidobacteraceae bacterium
ACGGCCGGCTTCAGCAGGTTCCCCTGGTGCAGGCCCGCCTCCGGGCCGGCCACGATTCGTTCGACCATGTGATTCTCCCGCATATATGGTCCGAAATGACCATATAAGAATATAGACTGTCACATGTGGTCCCTTTAGACCATATATGACCCAAATGGACAGATAGCCCACGGGTCATCAGGGGGTGTCATGAGGATCACGGACAGCCGTTACGACCGGGACCGGCTCCGGCTCGCGCTCGCCTACCGGCTGATCGGCCTCGAGGCGCGCACCCGCACTATCCGCGAGGCCACTCAATTATCGGACGACCGCATACGGCGGATGTATCGCGATTATTTCGGCGCGAACGCCGCGAACACCGTCCGGCGACACCGAGGCAAGTCGCCGCGGCAGATGTCGTTCTTCCGCCGCTCCCTCGAGCACGAGCAGGAGGCCGCGACGCTCGGTTCACTGCTGCTTCGATGCGGCCTCCTGCGGCGATTTCTGAACGGCTTCCGGCCGGACATCGTCGTGGTCTCGCAATTCTGCGATGTCTACGAAACGTTCACGAGCCTGTGGCCGCGTCCGCACGTGAGCTTCGAGCACGCCTGGCACCTGTGGCAGGTGTTCTGTCGCGATGACGAATACGTGCTCGCGAACTGCCCGGGGTGCGACGCGCTGTGGGTACGCGACACGCTCGAGATCCTGCCGGACGTGTGCCCGACCTGCCGGCGCGGGCTGTTCGAGCCGGGCCGATGACGCAAGCGGGCGGCGACATGCGTATCGCCGATGGTCCGCCTCGCGGAATCGCTAAACTGCGCCTCCCGTGTCACTGCGTCCCGCCGTGTCTCGCCCACCGAACGTCTTTTCCGGTCCGTACCTCGATCGCGTTGCGCACTTGCGCAAGGACGACGCCTGGATCGCGGCTGTCCTCGAGGCCGAGGACGCGAAGCTCGTCCCGGTCTGGCAGTCGCGCAATCTCGTGCAGCGCGAGTCCGAGCGGCTCGCGGCCGCCTTCCTGTCCGCGACCCGCTTCGGGCCCGCAACGCCTGCGCGTGAACTGGTGCTGCTCGGCCGGTTCGAGTCGCAGACGTACTTCGCCGCCGAAGTCACCGAGGTCGAGCCCGTGCTCGCCGCGTTCCCGGACGCCGACGTCAAGTTCGAGGACCTGCGGCTCGTCGGCGGGCTGCTCGAGGCGCAGCAGGCCGGCGTGCTCGCGTACGCGCGCGCGATGTTGTACTGGCGCCAGCGCCACCGCTTCTGCGGCCTCTGCGGCGCGCCGACCGAGAGCGGGAGCGCCGGGCACGTCATGAAGTGCACGAACCCGGCCTGCGCGACGGATCACTTCCCCCGGCTCGACCCGGCGATCATCGTGCTCGTGACCGACGGCGAGCGCGCGCTGCTCGGACGTCAGGCTTCGTGGCCCGAAGGCCGCTATTCGACGATTGCAGGATTCGTGGAGCCGGGCGAAAGCCTCGAGGACGCCGTCGCACGCGAAGTGCTGGAAGAGACCGGCGTGCGCATCCTGTCCGCGGACTATCACTCCTCGCAGCCGTGGCCTTTTCCATCCTCGCTGATGATCGGCTTCACGGCGGCCGCGGGCGCCGACCAGCTGCCTCGGGCGGACGAGGAACTCGAGGACGTTCGATGGTTCACGCGCGACGAGGTCGCCGCGGGCTTTCCCGGCCTGCCGCCGCCGCAATCGGTGTCGTATCGGCTGATCGAGGACTGGTACGACGCGGGCACGAGCCTTCCGCTCCGCGAAACGCCCGGCGTCCGGCTCTGGGGTTCGAGGCGTCGCTGACGACACGCGCGCAGGCGTCCCGGGTCTCGTGACGTTCGAAATCCTGTTCGTGCTCGCCGCCGCGTTCGGTGCGGGTTTCATCGATGCCATGGCCGGCGGAGGCGGACTCCTGCAGCTGCCGGCATTGTTCGCGGCCTACCCGACTGCGCCACACACGGCACTGCTCGGCACCGGCAAGCTCGCCGGGCTCGCCGGCACCAGCAGCGCGATCGCACGGTTCATCCGGCACGTCCGGCTCGACTGGAAGCTCGTGCTGTCGGCGGCCGGCGGGGCGTTCGTGGCCTCGCTCGCGGGCGCCTGGTTAGCGACCCTGTTCTCGCCCGAGCGGTTTCGCACGCTCGTCCCGGCGCTGCTGAGCCTCGTGCTGCTGTACACGCTGCTGCATCGCGACCTCGGCCGCGAGCACCGACCCAGGAACCGCGGGCGACGCGGTCACTGGCTCGCCGCGGCGACCGCCGGCGGGATCGGCCTGTACGACGGTTTCTTCGGACCCGGCACCGGCAGCTTCCTTGTCTTCCTGTTCGTCCGCGTGTTCGGCCTCGATTTCCTGCACGCTTCCGCGTCCGCGAAGATCGTGAACGCGTCCACCAACGTCGCGGCGATCATCCTGTTCGGGCTCACCGGCGAACTGTACTGGCTGCTGGGCCTGGCGATGTCAGCCTGCAACGTCGTCGGCGCCCAGTTCGGCAGCCACCTCGCCATCCGGAAAGGCAGCGCGCTGGTGCGTCGGGTCTTCCTGCTCGTCGTCGGCTCGCTGATCGCGAAGACCGCATGGGACGCTTTCCGACTGCACGTGTGACCGGTTCGGCCACCGACAGCCCTGGCTTCCGACCGCTAGAATGTCCGGCGACGCGCGACTCGAAGGATCGACTGCGACCATGGACGCCGACTGGACCACGTTTGCCGGCATTGCCCTCGGCATCGGCCTCGCCGCGGCGACGGGGTTCCGCGTCTTCCTGCCGCTGCTGATCGCAGGGCTCGCCGCGCACTTCGGCCACCTGCCGCTCTCCGAGCATTTCGAATGGCTCGGAAGCACACCGGCGCTGATCATGCTCGGCACGGCGGCGGCCGCCGAGATCGTCGCGTACTACATCCCGGGCGTCGACCACGCGCTCGACGTCATCGCGGGGCCCGCCGCGCTCGTCGCCGGCGCGGTCGCGAGTGCGGCGGTCATGACCGACCTGCCGCCCGGCGTGCTCTGGCCGGTCGCGATCATCGGCGGTGGTGGCATCGCCGGGCTCGCCAAGGGCAGCACGGCGCTGGTCCGCGCGAAATCCGGCGTCATGACCGGCGGGCTCGCGAACCCCGTCGTCTCGACCGCCGAAACCGTGGGCGCGACAGGCATCACGCTGTTCGCGCTCGCGCTGCCGATCCTCGCGCTCGTCGTGATCGTCGCCTTGCTCGTCTGGCTGGTGCGCCGGGCACGGCGGCTGTTTGCCGGTCGAGGTCGGGCCGCGGCCGCCGGCACCGTCCCACTCGAGCCGAAGCGCTGAGCGCCGCCGCGCGGTGCTCGTGTCAAGGCCACGGCAGGCATCGCAGTCGAATCCCGCCCTACAATCGACGCCCTATGTGCCTGCTCGTCGTCGCCTGGAACGTCCATCCTCGCTATCGGCTCGTTCTGGCCGCGAATCGCGACGAATTTCACGATCGCCCGGCCGCGCCGCTCGGCTGGTGGCAGGACACGCCGGGCATCGTCGCGGGACGCGACCTGCGCGGCTCCGGAACGTGGATGGGCGTCGCGCGTTCGGGTCGATTCGGCGTCGTGACGAATTTTCGCGACCTCGAACCGCCGCCGACGCCCGATGCGCCCTCGCGCGGCGAACTCGTGCCGCGGTTCCTGGCCGCCACGACGCCCGTGCAGCGTTACCTGCGTCAACTCCACGACCGCGCTGCGCGTTATGCCGGTTTCAACCTGCTGGTGGGCAATGCCGAGGTTCTGCATTACTACTCGAACCGCAACGGCATGACGTCCACGGAGCTCACACCGGGTGTGTACGGCCTGAGCAATCATCTGCTCGATTCGCCGTGGCCCAAGGTGCTGCGCACACGCGAACGGTTGGGTGCGCTCGTGTACCAGGATGCACTGGAAGCGCACCGGCTGTTCGACCTGCTGGACGACCGCATGCCGGCAGAGGATGACCAGATCGTCGGCACGGGCCTGCCGCCCGATTGGGAACGCGCCTTGTCGGCGCCGTTCGTCGTGCACGACAGGTATGGCACGCGCTGCTCGACGCTGCTGTTCATCGAGCATGGCGGCCGCGTCACGATGCACGAACGGCGTTTCGATGCGACCGGCCAACAGACCGGCGCGACCCGGTGGCAGTTCGACGCTGAGGCTGCACGAGACCGCCGGGCCGGAGCGGGGTACGACGACGCGGCGGAAGCGGACACGCTCCACGAGAAGTTCGACACGTCGATCGAATGAGCGCCCCGTTGCGTGTCCTCGCGCGTCTCCGCCGATTCGCCAGCCTGATCTGCCTGGCGGGCGCGCTCGTCTGGCCGGGACACGGCGCGGGCGCGCCGCGCCCGAAGGAGCGCATCGAGCTCGACATCGTCGGCGTCCCGGACGAGATCGCCGCCAACGTGCGTGCGTACCTGACGTTGACGCGGTACTCGACCCGCGAGGACCTCACGGACCGCCAGGTGCGCCGTCTTGCCGATCGGGCGGTCGACGAAGCGACCGACGCCCTGCGACCGTTCGGATACTACTCACCGAGAATCCGCAGTCGAACCACTCTCGACGACCCGAACTGGATCGTGCGGCTGCGCATCGACCTGGGCGCGCCCGTGCGCATGCGGACGGTCGACGTCGTGATCGAGGGCCCGGGGGCCAAGGATCGGCAGCTCACCGCGATCGCCGGCAATTCGACGCTCAGAGCGGGCACGCGTCTCGACCACGCGGCCTATGAGTCGCTGAAGGCGTCGTTGATGCGGACCGCGCGCGATCGCGGTTACCTCGATGCGACCCTGACGCGCCGCGAGCTGGTCGTGAACCCGACCGAAGGCCTCGCCGACGCCCGGCTCGCGCTGGTGACCGGCGGCCGGTACGAGTTCGGTGCACTCGAGATCGAGCAGGACGTGATCCAGGAAAAGCTGCTGCGTGGATTCGTGCGCTTTTCGCCGGGCCAGCCCTATTCGCCGGCCGAGATCACCAACACACAGTACGCGCTGGAGGACAGCAGCTACTTTTCCTCGGTCGTGGTCGCCCCCGGCGAGCGCGACCCCGAGACGCTCACGGTGCCCGTGCGCATCCGCGCGGAACCGATCAAGCGCGATCGGTATGGCGTCAACGTGGGCTACGGCACCGACACGGGCGTGCGCGGCCAGTTCACCTGGGACAACCGCCGCGTCAACCGTCGCGGGCACCGCATGCGCGCCGAGCTCACGGCGTCCGAACTGCGGTACGAGGCCGCGGCGCGCTACGTGATCCCGGTGGGCGACCCGAGCCTCGAGAAGCTCGAGTTTTCGGTCGCCTACATCAACGAGGACATCGGCGACCTCGACAGCGAACGCGTCGAGCTCACCGGCGGGCTCACGCAGGTGTTCGGCCGCTGGCAGCAGGTGCTGTTCCTGCGGCTCAACCGCGAAATCACGGGATTCCCCGACGGCACCGAAGAAGATGCGCTGCTGCTGATCCCGGGCATCAGCTA
>JAJTCR010000126.1 GCA_021325695.1 Steroidobacteraceae bacterium
TGGTCATGCGCGCCACCCGGGACACCATGATCATCTCTCCTCCGCTCGTCATCACCCGAGAGCAGATCGACGAACTGGCCGAGAAGGCGTGGCGCTGCCTGGACCTGACCTATGCACGCTGCCGTGACGAGGGGCGGCTCTAGCAAAAAGGGGTGACACTCCTGATTTTCGTCGCCCGCGGCGCGGGCCCGGAAATTCGGGGTGTTCCCATGCCCCCCCTAGCCATGGAAAAGTTTCTTCGCTATACAGCCATCCTCGCCGGTCGCAGCGAAAACCGGTGTCCCGTTGGTCGTCGTCATTACAGGGGTATGCATACGATGAGTATCAGCATTCGCGCCGGGCTCGTGGGCCTGCTCGCGGCCACCGCGCTCGCAGGCTGCGGCAAGAAACAAGAAGCACCTCCGGCCGCGGAGACCGCGGGCGCTCCAGCGGCCACCGCGCCCGCCTCCACGGAAGAGAAGGTCGTCAACGTCTACAACTGGTCGGACTACATCGACCCGAAGACGCTCGAGCAGTTCACGGCCGAAACGGGCATCAAGGTCAACTACGACGTCTTCGATTCGAACGAAGTGCTCGAAACCAAGCTGCTGGCCGGCAACACGGGGTACGACGTGGTCGTGCCGTCGGCGTCGTTCCTCGAACGCCAGATCAAGGCAGGTGTGTTCCGCAAGCTGGACCGCAGCAAGATCCCCAACTGGGACAAACTCGACGCCGAGGTGCTGCAGCGGGTCGCACTGCACGACCCGGGCAACGAGCATTCGGTGAACTTCATGTGGGGCACGACCGGCATCGGCTACAACGAAGGCAAGGTCAAGGCGATCGACCCCAACGCCCCCGTCGACAGCTTCCGCATGGTGTTCGACCCCGCCGTGGCCGCCAAATTCAAGGACTGCGGCATCTCGGTACTCGACGCGCCGAGCGAGATCGTCGGCGTCGCGCTGGCCTACCTCGGCAAGGATCCGAACAGCCAGGCCGAGGCCGACCTGAAGCTCGCCGAAGACCTGCTGATGAAGGTGCGTCCGTACATCCGCATGATCCACAGCTCGAACTACATCGACGCGCTGGCGAACGGCGAGATCTGCGTCGCGGTCGGCTGGAGCGGCGACATCCTGCAGGCCCGTGACCGCGCCGCCGAAGCGGGCCCGGGCAACGTGATCAAGTACAGCGTGCCGAAGGAAGGCACCATCATCTGGTTCGACATGTTCGCGATCCCGGCGGACGCGCCGCACCCGGACAATGCGCACACGTTCATCGATTTCATGAACCGTCCGGAGATGGCCGCGGCGAATTCAGACTTCATCAACTACGCGAACGGCAACTCGGCCTCGTTCGAGAAGATCAGCGAGGAGGTCCGCAGCGACCCCGGCATCTTCCCGTCGGCCGAAGTGAAGGCGAAGCTGTTCCCCGACCTCGCCGAGTCGGCGGAGTTCACGCGGCTGCTGAACCGCAGCTGGACCCGGTTCACGACCGGCAAGTAACTCGCACGGCAGCGCGAACCGCGGGGCGGTCGGGATTCCATCCGGCCGCCCCGTTTGTTTTTCATGGCGGTCGCTGGCTACACAACGCCGGTGGGCTGGGATATAACCCAACGACCGCCGGCAGCGCGGAACGCCGCCGGCCGTCGACGAACGAACGACCAAGACGGGAAGCACGAAGTCCGCCGCCCCGCGGCGCGCACGTACGCACGCAACTCCACGAGATCCTATGTCGACCTCACCGCGCGCCGCGCAGCAGAAGTTCGAGCCCTGGAAGGACCCGGAAGCCAAGCCGTACGTCCGGATCGAGAAAATCACCAAGCAGTTCGGGGATTTCCTCGCCGTCGACGACGTCTCGCTCGACATCTACAAGAAGGAAATTTTCTGCCTGCTCGGCGCCTCCGGCTGCGGCAAGACCACGCTGCTGCGCATGCTTGCCGGATTCGAGCGGCCGACCTCGGGACGGATCTACATCGACGGCGTGGACATGACGTCGATCCCGCCGTACGAGCGACCGGTCAACATGATGTTCCAGTCGTACGCCGTGTTTCCGCACATGACGGTCGAACAGAACGTCGCGTTCGGGCTCAAGCAGGAAGGGCTGCCCAGGACCGAGATCGCGAAGCGCGTCGTCGACATGCTCGACCTGGTCAAGCTCGGCCAGTTCGCGAAGCGCAAGCCGCACCAGCTTTCCGGCGGGCAGCGCCAGCGCGTCGCGCTCGCGCGCTCGCTCGTGAAGAAGCCGAAGCTGTTGTTGCTCGACGAGCCGCTCGCGGCGCTCGACAAGAAGCTGCGCGAGCACACCCAGTTCGAGCTGATCAACATCCAGGAGACGCTCGGCGTCACGTTCATCGTCGTCACGCACGACCAGGAAGAGGCGATGACGCTGTCGTCGCGGATCGGGCTGATGAACCACGGCGAGATCATCCAGGTCGGCACGCCGAGCGAGATGTACGAGTACCCTGCCTCGCGGTTCGCGGCCGAGTTCATCGGCTCGGTCAACATGTTCGAGGGCCGGCTGATCGAGGACGAGCCCTCGTACGTGCGGATCGAGTGCGACGACCTGGAGGTGCCGATCTACGTCGACCACGGCATCAGTTCCTCCCCGGGCGCCACCGTGTGGGCCGCGATACGGCCCGAGAAGATCATGATGTCGCGCGAGAAGCCGCAGCAGGCCGACAACTGGGCCAGCGCGATCGTGCAGGACATCGCGTACATGGGCGACATGTCGATCTACCTGCTGCGTCTCGATTCGGGCAAGGTCGTGCGGATCACGCAGCCCAACACCTATCGGCACGCGGACGACCGTATCACCTGGGATGAGCGCGTCCACCTCAGCTGGCACCCCGAAAGCCCGGTGGTGGTGACGAAGTGACCGCCCGGCTGAAGCGGCTCGGCCTGCGGGGACGCAACCTCGTCACCGCCGTGCCCTACCTGTGGCTGATCGTCTTCTTCCTGATCCCGTTCGCGATCGTGCTGAAGATCAGCTTCTCGACCACGCAGATCGCAATGCCGCCGTACGAGCCGCTGCTGCACTGGGCCGGCGAGAAGATGCTGCAGATCCAGCTGAACCTCGCCAACTTCGCCTTCCTCGTCCAGGACGACCTCTACGGGACGGCCTACCTGAACTCGATCTGGGTGGCCGGTGTTTCGACGCTGATCTGCCTGCTGATCGGCTATCCGATCGCGTATGCGATCGCGCGCAGCAGCCCCTCGACGCGCAACATCCTGATGCTGCTGGTGGTCCTGCCGTTCTGGACGTCGTTCCTGCTGCGGGTGTACGCGTGGATCGGCATCCTCAAGAACAACGGCCTGCTCAACAACTTCCTCCTCTGGATCGGTGTGATCGACCAGCCGTTCCAGATGCTGCAGACGGATTTCGCGGTCTACGTCGGCATCGTCTACTCGTACCTGCCGTTCATGATCCTGCCGCTCTACGCGAACCTCGAGAAGCTGGACCTCACGCTGCTCGAGGCCGCCGAAGACCTCGGCTGCCGGCCGTGGCAGGCGTTCTACAAGGTGACGTTGCCACTGTCGAAGCCCGGCATCATTGCAGGTTGTCTGCTCGTCTTCATTCCGGCGGTCGGCGAGTTCGTGATCCCGTCGCTGCTGGGCGACCCGGGCATGCTCATGATCGGCAAGGTGCTCTGGACCGAGTTCTTCAACAACCGCGACTGGCCCGTCGCGAGCGCCGTCGCGATTGCCCTGCTGCTGTTCCTGGTGATCCCGATCATGTTCTACCAGCGCGCGCAGGACGCCGAGGCCGGCGGCGGGGTGCACCGATGAAGCAGGGAATCACCGTCTTCCGGGCGATCGTGCTGACGCTCGGGTTCGCGTTCCTATACATCCCGATCGCTTCGTTGATCGTGTACTCGTTCAACGAGTCGCGGCTCGTGACGGTGTGGGGCGGGTTCTCGACCAAGTGGTACGGCGCGCTGTTCCGCAACGAGCAGATCCTCAATGCCGCGTGGCTCAGCATCAAGGTCGCGGTGCTCTCGGCGACGCTCGCCGTGGTGCTCGGCACGCTCGCCGGGATGGTGCTGGCACGTTTCGGTCCCTTCAAGGGCCGCACGCTGCTGTCGGGTCTCACCACGGCGCCGCTGGTGATGCCTGAAGTGATCACGGGCCTGTCACTGCTGCTGCTGTTCGTGACCATGGAGCAACTGATCGGGTGGCCCGCAGGGCGCGGCATGACGACCATCGTCATCTCGCACATCACGTTCACGATGGCGTTCGTGACGGTGGTCGTGCAATCGCGCCTGTCGCAGATGGACGACTCGCTCGAGGAAGCCGCGATGGACCTCGGCGCGCGGCCGCACAAGGTATTTTTCCTGATCACGCTGCCGATCATCTTTCCGGCGCTGCTGTCGGGCTGGCTGCTCGCGTTCACGCTTTCGCTCGACGACCTCGTGATCACGAGTTTTGTCGCGGGTCCCGGGTCGAGCACGCTGCCGATGGTGATCTTCTCGAAGGTGCGCCTCGGCGTGAGCCCGGACATCAACGCGCTCGCCACGATTCTCGTCGTCATCGTCGCGATCGGCGCGCTGGTGGCCGGAATCTTCACCGCCCGGCAGAAGAAGATCCGCGACCGCGACGCGCAGATGGCGCTTGCGGCAAACCAGCAGATGATCGAGAGCCTGAAGAAGGGCTGACGAGTCGCACGCGCGAACGCACGCATGGAAGGCGGGAAGGGCACCGTGGCGAAGAAAGAGGATCGACGCACGCTGGAAGGATCCGACGAACACGATGCGTTCGGCGAGGTCGTGCTCGCGTTCGACGTGGGCGGTTCGTTCGTCAAGGCCGGCCTCGTCGCCGTGGGAACGGGCATGGTGATCGGCGAGGTGATGCGCCGACCCACACCCGCCGGTGCAACCCCCGAAGCGGTGCTCGACCTGCTGGTGGAAACCGCGCGCGAACTGCCGACGGACGGGCCGGTGGGGCTCGCGTTCCCGTCCGTCGCGAAAGACGGCGTGGCCTGGACCGCCGCGAACATCGACAAGCGCTGGATCGGCATGAACGTGCAGACGCACCTGCAGGCACGCCTGCAACGGCCGGTCGCATTCCTCAACGACGCGGACGCCGCCGGTGTCGCGGAGATGACGATAGGCGCCGGGCGCAACCTGCGACGGGGCACGGTCATGGTGCTGACGCTGGGCACCGGGATCGGATCCGCGCTGTTCGTCGATGGCCGCCTGCTGCCCAACACGGAATTCGGGCACCTCGAGGTCGGCGGTCGCGAGGCCGAGCACCGGGCCTCGGCCAGGGTCAAGACCGAGCGTCAGCTCGACTGGGTCGAATGGGCGGGCGAGGTCAACGTCGTGCTCGAGGCCTATCACGCGCTGATGTGGCCGGACGTGTTCATCGTCGGCGGCGGCGTGACGGAGAACTGGCAGCACTTCGGGCTGCTGCTCAACAGCCGGGCGGAGATCGTGCGCGCGGCGTTCGGCAACGACGCC
>JAJTCR010000127.1 GCA_021325695.1 Steroidobacteraceae bacterium
GCGGCCGCGGCCTGCCCGGGCCGACGCCGGGCGACCAGTACGTCGTGCTCCGGATCGTGCTGCCGCCGGACAGCCCGAAGGCGCGCGAGTTCTTTTCGCGCATGAAGCAGGAGTTGCCGTTCGACCCGCGCGCGGAGCTCGCCTCGGCGAGCAGCGCGACGGCGTCCACGGCGTCGTCGCAGTCGTGAACGCTGGTCATCGGCCAGAGGCATCGGGACCATGACGAACGGTGATCGAATCTTCGAGGCGCGAGTGGTCGACGACACCGTATCGCTGCACGTCGACGAGCTTTGCCAGCGACTGCGCATCGAACGGCAGTGGATCGTGGAGCTCGTCGAGCTCGGCGCGCTCGAGCCATTCGGAGGCGAGGAGCCTTCCGCGTGGGAAATCTCGCTCACGGACGTCCCGCGCCTGCGCGCGATGTCGCGGCTCGTCGTCGACCTCGGCGTCAATCTGGCCGGCGCGGCGATCATCCTCGAGCTCGTCGAGGAGCGCCGGCGACTGCTGCAGCAGCTACGTTGGTCGGGCGTAGACGTTTAGCAGCGCGCCGATCCGGACGTCGGGGTTTGTTCGAAAGGCCGTCCGCGGCATGGATGCCGCGGCGGAGCGCCAGGGACGGGTTCACGCGTCCTTGCGAACAAATCCTCGATGGCCGGATCGGCGTGCCACCACGACCACCCGTTTAGGCAATCGCGGCGCCGAGAAGCGACCCGATGATCCACGTCGCCGCGCCCGCGGCGGCGCCGATCAACACCATGCGCACGCCGCCGGCGAGCGCGCTGCGTCCCGTGAAGAGGCTCAGCATCGCGCCCACGCCGAACAGCGCGCACGCGGCGACCGCCGCGGCGACGACGACCGCGCGCGCGAGCGGCAGCCCGAACAGGAACGGTACCAGCGGCACGACCGCGCCCAGGGCAAACGCGACAAACGACGAGATCGCTGCGCCCCACGGCGAACCGAGATCGTCGGGGTTGAGCCCGAGCTCCTCCCGTGCGAGGGCGTCGAGCGCGTTGGCCTCGTTCTTGACCAGTTCACGGCTCACGCGCCGCGCCTGGTCGAGCTGCATGCCACGCGCCTGGTAGATCAGCGCCAGCTCCTCGGCTTCTTCGTCCGGGTACTCACGCAGCTCGTCGCGTTCGAGCCCGATCTGGTACTCGAACATTTCGCGCTGCGACCGCATCGAGACGTACTCACCCGCCGCCATTGACAACGCGCCCGCCAGCAGTCCGGCGACGCCGCTCGTCAGCACGATGTCGCCGCTCGCCGCCGCACCCGCGACACCCATGATCAGGCTCGTGTTCGAGACCAGCCCGTCGTTGACGCCGAAGACCGCCGCGCGCAGGCTGCCGCCGCCGTAACCCTTGTGCCGCGCGCCGACGTCGGAGACCGACGTCGGCATCAGGTGCCCGGCGAGCGAGCGCTGCGAGTCGTACGCGGACAGTCCCCGCACCTTCATGGCCGCCAGCACGTGACGCACGCGTCGCGGCGTGAAGGCGCGCGCGAGCGCAACCGTGATGTGCGCGCGGACGCTCGGAGCAAATGTCGGCACGGACCGGCCCGACGCCGCCGTCAGCCACTTCTCCGCCTGGAAATCCGCCGCGGCCGCGAGCGCGCGGAACAATTCCGCGATCTTCGCGTCCGGCTCGCACTGGGCGAGTTCACGGTACAGCCAGGAGGACTGTTTCTCCTCCTGCCAGCTCTCGAGGGGATCGTTGCTCATGGGCCTGCGGGCCCGAGCTTAGCAGTCAGGCGTGCGCGGTGCCGCCGCCGTTGCTGCGCAGCAGTTTCTGCACCTGCTTCAGCACCGCGACGTTGACGTAGGGTTTTTCGATGAAGTCCGTCGCGCCCTCGCGCATCGCGGCAACGGCGGTCGGCACGTCCGACTCGTCCGCGAGCAGGATCACCGGGACGTCATTGCCGAGCGCGCGCAGACGGCGCAGCAACTCGAGACCACTCATGCCGGGCAACAGCAGGTCCACGATCAGACAGGAGAGCTCGCCCGTGGCCGACAGCAGATAGGACTCCGCGCTCTCGAACGGCACGACGTCGACACCGACCGGCTGCAGCAATGCCTTGATCCCGGCCCGTGCGACGGGGTCGCTGTCGATGACGCCGATCGACGGCGGAGCCTCCTGCTTTGCAGAGGTGCCGGAAGGTGGCATGAGGGGGGACGCGACCACAACGCCCGGCCAGCTCAGAACGAGCCGCACGGAGGATCGGATGAGGCGAACTGCGCTGCGCGATGTGGCCGCATGAACGCAGTTTTCAGGCGCAGCACGCCCCGGCAAATGGGGACTTATACGTAAACCAAAGCGTTTCCCGCGCGGGGGGTGTGCGTCGCAGCACGCCCTTATTCTTCGGCCCGCTCGACCTCCAGCACCATGCGCACCAGGTGCGCGAGCGAGTGCGCTTCCATCTTTTCCATCACGCGCGCGCGATGAATTTCCACCGTACGCTGGGACAGGTTCAGGTCGCCCGCGATGACCTTGTTGGCCTTGCCCGCGACGACGAGGTCGAGCACCTCGCGCTCGCGCGGCGTGAGCGATTCGAGTCGCTTCCGGATCATGTTGCGCTCGGCGAGCATGCGCCGACTGCCCGCATCTTTCTCGAGGGCCTGGTTGATGCGGTCGAGCAAGTCCTGGTCGCGGAACGGCTTCTGGATGAAATCGACGGCGCCTGCCTGCATCGCCTCGACGGCCATCGGTACGTCGCCGTGTCCCGTGATGAAGATGATCGGCAGGATCGAGTGACGCTCGTTGAGCTTCCCCTGCAGCTCCAGGCCGCTCATGCCGGGCATGCGGATGTCGAGCACGAGGCAGCCGGGACGATCGTCACGCTCGGCGTCCAGGAATTCCTGGCCCGATTCGAACACCTCGACCGGCAAGCCGACGGACTTGAGCAGCATCCGCAGCGAGTCGCGCACCGCCGCGTCGTCGTCGACGACGAACACCGTGGGCCTGATTTCCTTGATCACTCGAAACTACTCCCGTCTGGGCGCCGGAGAGACCGGCAGCGTGAAGTGAAAGCGCGCACCCGTCCGCTCGTTGGGAGTGTGCCACAGCCGACCGCCGTGGGCGCGCACGATGGAACGGCTGATCGCCAGTCCCAGCCCGGTGCCGCCCGACTTGGTCGTGAAGAACGGATTGAACAGGTGTTCGGTGGCTTCGGGCACGAGGCCGCTGCCGTGGTCGGCGACCACGACCTCGATCTCGCCCTCCGGCAGCAGGCGCGCGCTCAACACCACCTCACGCTGGGTTTCCGGCACGTCGTCCATCGCGTCGATCGCGTTGCGGACCAGGTTCAGCACGACCTGCTGCAGCTGGATCGGATCGGCGTGCACGGTCGGCAGGTCGGGCTCGTCGTCGATTCTAAGCCGCACGTTGTGCAGTCGCGCGTCGGTTTCGGCCAGCGTCCGCAGGTCCTCGAGCAGCCGGTTGCAGTCGACCGGCTCGCGCTTGACCTCGCGGTTCTTGACGAAGTTACGCAGCCGCCGGATGACTTCGCCCGCGCGCAGCGCCTGCACGCTGATCTGCTCGAGCGCCTCGAGCACGTCGGCGTCCTCGCGGTTCGGCGAGCGCATGAAGCGCTGGCAGGCCTGCGCGTACATCGTGATCGCCGACAGGGGCTGGTTGATCTCGTGAGCGAGGCCCGCGGCCATCTCGCCCATGGTCGAGAGGCGGCTGAAGTGCGTGAGCCGTTCCTGCAGCTGCCGCGCGTCGTCCTCGGTCTGGCGACGGTCGGTGATGTCGTGCACGGTGCCGACGTGCCTGACGGGGCGCCCTTCGGCGTCGCGGGTGAGTTGTGCGATGTGGTGCAGGTGCCGTGTCGTTCCGTCGGCGCGCACGATCCGGTACTCGACGTCGAAGGCGGCCTGGGTCGACTGCAGTTCCTCGAGCGCCTCGTCGAACCGTTCGCGATCGCTCGGGTGCACCCAGAGTCGCAGCAGCGTCGTGAGCGGCACCGCGTCGTCGATCGCCGCGACGTCGAGGATGCGGTGCAGCTTCGGCGAGTAGTAATCGGGTTCCGAGTGATCGAGGTGGATCACATAGTTGCCGAGGTTGGCGAGTTCCTGCGCGAGGCGCAGTTCCGACTCGCTGCGTCTTAGCCGCTCGTCGGCGAGCTTGCGCAGCGTGATGTCGCGGATGAAACCGATGAAACGCGGCGGGCGCGCCTCGGCGACCTGTCCCACGGCGAGCTCGCACGGAAAGATCGTGCCGTCCTTGCGTTGGGCGCGAACCTCGCGACCGATGCCGATGATCCTGGCCTCGCCCGTCTCGTGATAGCGCTCCAGGTAACCGTCGTGCTCGGAGCGGTAGGGCTCCGGCATCAGCATCGAGACGTTGCGGCCCACGACCTCCTCGGCCTTGTAGCCGAAAACCCGTTCCGCCGAGAGGCTGAACTGCTCGACGCAACCGCGCTGGTCGATGACGATGATCGCGTCGACGGCCGCGTCGAGCAGGGAACGGAATTCGAGCCCCGCGCGGGTCGAGCGGCTCGCGGGGGTCTCATCGTCCGGGTTCCCCGGGGCCGGCTGGCGATCGTCGTACAAGAGTTCCTGCGCGCCTGGGTGGACCAAAGGTGCGAATCGTAAAAGAACGCGCCGCGCCGCACTAGGTATTACTGGAAACCGGTTATGCATCCCTGCGAATCGAGCCGCGACTGCCGGATCGCGACAATGGCAGGTGGAGCCGGGGACACCCGGTTTGCATGGCTCTTTGGTCAGGGGAGACCCCAAGGAGGGCGCCATGAGATTGATGCGTTGGGAACCGTTTCGGGAAATGGATGACCTGCTGAAGGGATTCAGCCCGCTGTTCGGCCGGCTGCCCACCCGGCCCCACGAGGGGGACGCGGAGTTCGTCCCGCCCGCAGACGTCGTCGAGCGGGACAAGGAATACCTCGTCAAGGTGGACTTGCCGGACGTCCATAAGGACGACGTCAAGGTCCTCTTCGACGACGGCGTCCTCACCATCAAGGGTGAGCGCAAGATCGAGAAGGAAGTGAAGGGCGAGAAGGTGCATCGCACGGAGCGTTACTTCGGGATGTTCGAGCGCAGCTTCGCGCTCCCCGACGACGTCGAAGTGAAGGGAATCCGTGCCGAGTCCAAGGACGGCGTGCTGATCGTCACCCTGCCGCGCGTGGCCGTGGAGAAGCCGCGTCCGCTGGCGATCACGATCCAGTAACCGAAGACGCCGCCGCAGGTTCCTGCGGACGAACGGCGCACCGGGAGACCCGCCGCCGCCTCGAGCCAGAAAGCCCGGGCGGCGGCGCCCGGACGAATCAATGATGGCGATGCGGCGGTCATGGACCCTGCACGGGCGAGGACTCCTGTCCGGTGGTCGGAAGCGCAGCGTCACCGTCGTGCGAACTCATGTCGTGACCGGCGTGCGGGTCATCCGCCGGCACCGACTCGTGCTCCGCGTGGTCCGCGGCCCGCCACCGTGCGCAGCGTGGCCTTCGTCGACAGCAGGCGAGCGGCGCGGTCGAACGCCACCGTCGTCGAAACCATCGCGGGCAAAGTACCGAGACCGAAGGCCGCCATCACGAGCGCGCCGGTCGCGGCGCTCGCTGTCGTGGCGGCGAGCAGCAGCATCGAATACGTCAACCCGCAGGGCAGCCAGCCCCACGCGAGCCCCAGGGCGACGGCCCCTCCAAGGCTTGCGCTGCCGCGCGCGCGGCCCGTGGCCCACGGCGCGAGCCGCCGCCAGAGGCGCGCTCCCGCGGCCTCGAGGGGATCGAGCAGACGCCAGCCGAAGAGCAGACGGCCGGCCGCGGCAATCATGACCGTGCCCGCGACGACGCGGAACGCCATCGCCAGGGACGCCACGTCGATGGCGGCCAACAGCGCCCCGCCGAGCAGGCCGGCGAGGGCGCCGGCCACGGCGTAGCTTGCGACGCGCGACACGTTGTAGACGAGCGCGTGCGCCGTCCGTGTGCCGACACCCGTTCCCGTGGCGTTGCCGCGCAGCGCCAGCGCACCGGCGACGCCACCGCACATCGCGACGCAGTGGCCGCTGCCGGCGAGCCCGGCAACCAGCGCCGCCCCGAGGCTCACCGTGCCGACGTCGAGGGCGGTCATGAGGACGGGGGCGATCGCGAATCGCGATCGACGTCCGGGTCAGCGTCGGTGGTCTTCGCGCGATCGTCGTCGCCCAGCACCGACCAGCCGGGGCTGTCGAGATCGTCGAACTGGCCGCTGCCGACCGCCCAGAAGAACGCCCAGATGCCGAGCCCGACCAGCACCATCCCGAGCGGCACCATCAGGTAGAGGATTTCCATCTCAGGCGACCCGCGCCGGGCTCGCATCGGTCCAGTGCGCCTTGGGCGAGTGCGCCGCACGACGCGTCACCCGCGTCGCGTTCAGCACGACCAGCACCGAGCTGAGCGACATGCCGATCGCCGCGAGCCAGGCCGGCACCAGTCCCAGGGCGGCGAGCGGCAGCGCGGCCAGGTTGTAGCCGATCGACCACGCCAGGTTCTGCCGGACGATGCGCTGCGCGCGCCGTGCGATTTCGACCACGCCCGGCAGCTGGTCGAGCGAATCGCGCACGAGGATCAGGTCGGCGCTCGTCTGCGCCAGCGCCGATCCGCGGCTCATCGCGATCGACACGTCCGCGCCCCGCAGCAACGGCGCATCGTTGATGCCGTCGCCGATCGCGACCACGACGGCGCCGCGCGTCTGCAGCGCCTGCAGGCGAGCCACCTTGTCCGGGGGGGTCTGGCGCGCGGCGTAGTCCTCGATCCCGCTGCGCGTCGCGATCGATCGCACGGGGAGTGCGGCGTCGCCGCTCACGATCGACGATCGCAAGCCGAGCGCCGACAGGCGTCGCACGCTGTCGGCGGTTTCGGCGCGCAATGGATCGGTCAGTCGAAAAGCCGCCAGCAGCCCCTGCGCGTCGCCGAGGTAGACCCAGCTGCCGATGTCGTCGACCGTTTGCCCTGCGACCTCTGCGTCGGCGAGTCCCGCCGCGTACTCGCGCGTGCCGACGCGCAGGCGTGCACCCTCGACGGTGCCTTCTACACCTCGCCCGGCGTCGACGCGCACTTCGGTCGCGGCGACCGGGTCGATGCCACCTGCGAGGAACGCCCTGG
>JAJTCR010000128.1 GCA_021325695.1 Steroidobacteraceae bacterium
GGTACAAGGGCGGGCTGCGCAGCGTCATCCAGATCAACCTCGATCCGCCATTCGTGATCAACCGCGCCGTGACCTTGAGTTGCCACGAAGGCTACCCGGGTCACCACGCCTACAACGCTATGTTGGAGCAGCACCTGGTGCGCGGGCGGGGCTGGGTGGAGTTCACCGTGTATCCGCTGTTCTCGCCCCAGTCGCTGATTGCGGAGGGCACCGCCGACTTCGGTACCGAACTGGCATTCCCCGACCAATCGCTGTGGCCCTGGGTGGGCAAGCATCTCGTACCCATGGCGGGCCTCGATCCTGAAGTGTCGGGCGTGCAGGGGAAGCTGCAGGCGGCGGAGCGACCCTTGCGCAGCCTGCGGATCGACGTCGCCCGCGAGTATCTCGACGGCCGCCTGTCGCGCCAGGAGGCGCTGCGCTGGCTTGCCGAATACGGGCGAGTGAGCAGCGAGGAAGCCGAGCGCGTCCTGCGCTTCATCGAGCGCTACCGCTCGTACGTGATCAACTACTCGTATGGCGAAGACCTGGTCCGCGCCTACGTCGACGCGGTGGGTGGGCAGGATCCCGGAAAACGCTGGGCTGTGTTCCTGGGCCTGCTGTCGAATCCGACCGTGCCGGCGCACCTCGTCGTCGACCCGCCGGCTCGCTGAACGGCGCAGATGAGACATCCCGAGGGACTGTTATCGCATACCACACACCACAACCGGGGGACGATCCCATGAATGAAGCGCGTCCATCGCCTGTCGCACCCATTTGCCTTGTAGTCGGAGCAGTTCTCGGCCTCGGCGGCTCATTTGCGCCTTCCGCATCCTTGCGTGGGCTGGCCTGGGGAATCGATGGCATCGCCCTCATTGTCGCCGCGTCGCTACTGGCAACCTATCTTCTTCGCCGTGGCCAAGACACTGTCGCTGCTGGCTTCCTCATCTTCATCGCAGGCCAGAGCCTGGTCGTCTCGGGTTCCGCCCTTTCGCTCGAGGCTAGCGCGCCCGTATTCGGAGCCGGCGCTGGACTCTGGGCCGCTGCCCTGATGGTCATCAGTGTGCCGGATTTGATGCCGAAGGTGGTTCGTGTAGTCGGCTGTGTAGCTGCACTGCTACTTGCAGCCACTGCGGTTCAAATTTTCGCCGGCCGCAGTCTCACGCCCCTGTCCGAGCCCTTGCCGTTCTTCGCATATCCCCTCCTGGTGTTCACCCTGCTTGGTTGGGCATGGTGGTGCAGGCAGCCAAATGCAGCGCCGTGAGGCAACGACACGCCGCGCGAGCCCGAGCACATGAAGAGACAAACTAACTATTTCGCAGGCAGATCGTTCCAGATATCGCGGTGCAACTTCCAGTCGGCGCCTTGTCGCTTCCAGACGACGACGTATTTGATGGACGCGGTCGTCGGCTCCTTGCCCTGCTCCTGGATGCTCAGCACGGCCGTTCCGGTCTCGTGCGCCAGATCGCCGCTCGCGCCAACGTCGACCACGTTGAAGGAGACGCTCTTCACGCCGCTGTCCATCGTCGACTGCCACATCTGCTCGATGGCTTGTCGACCCTTGACCATGTCGCCGCCGGGCGGAAACGCGATCGCGTCCTCGGTGTAGAACGCGGCGACGGCCTTGGCGTCACCCTTCGCATAGGCTTCGGTGAACCGGGTCCCCTGCTGCTCGATCGCGGCGCGAACCGAGCTGGTGCCTGGTTCTTCGGACCAGCACACCGGGCTGGCCGCGGTGAGCAACGAACCAATCAGCAGGATCGCGCGTATCCGGTGTGGATGTCTCACGGTGAACCCTCCTATGTCATGTGGACTGAACTCTTGAGCGATCTCATCTCCCGGGTTGCCGAGCCCTGCCAGGGTCGACTCGCGATTCCTCGAATGCGCACGCGTCAGCTTCGCAGGACGCGACCGGTCACGCATTGTGACGCCGTTGCGAAGAAATCCGCACGTCGCGCAAGGGACAGGTGCGTCGCCAGGCAGGACGCAGATGGCTGGAGCCTATCAACCCGTTGACCGCGCGGGCCCCGCGCCGGGTTCGTTCGGCCGTCGCCAGTGAGGCTCCGCATCAACTCGGTCGGAGAGGGCGGTCGGCACTGCGAAAACCTCAGGAACCGACCCGCGGACTAACGGAAAACGGCCCGGTTGGGCCCCTTATGGTCCCCGGCGGGTCGGAACTGGCGAATCCAGGAATCTGGCGGGGCAGTCGGGGGCCGGGGCCGGCGGGAGCCCCGCGGCCTTCCTCATCCCTCCCGCGTCAGCACCATCTGCACGTCCCCGAGCGCGCGCTCTGCGAAACCGGCCTCGCAGTAGCTGAGGTAGAACTCCCACAGGCGGACGAACGTGGGGGGATAGCCGAGGGCGCGCACGCGGTCGAGGTTCGCGTGGAAGTTGCGGCGCCACGCCGCGAGCGTCGTCGCGTAGTGTGGGCCAATGTCCTCGAGGTGCACGAGCCGCAGGTCGCTGGACGCGACCAGGGCCGCCGTGAGTGCACCTACCGAGGGGATGCAGCAGCCCGGGAAGATGTAGCGCTTGATGAAGTCGACTTCGTCGCGCGCCCGCGCGTAGTGCCGGTCGGCGAGAGTGATCGACTGCAGCAGCATGCGACCGTCGCGCTGCAGCAGCTCCCCGGCGCGGCGGAAGAACGTCTCGAACTGCCGGTGACCGATGGCTTCGATCATCTCGATCGACACCAGCCGGTCGTAGCGCCCGCGCAGGTCGCGATAGTCCTCGAGCAGCACGGTGATGCGCCCCTCGAGGCCGGCGGCGCGCACGCGCTCCCGCGCGAGCTCGTACTGGCTCGGGGAGATTGTCGTCGTGGTGACGCGGCAGCCGTGGCGACTCGCCGCGTGGATCGCAAACCCGCCCCAACCGGTGCCGATCTCGAGCACGTGGTGGTCCGGCCGGAGGTCGAGCTTGCGGCAGGCGAGATCGAGCTTGGCGCGCGAGGCGTCGGCGAGCGTCATGTCCGCGCGCTCGAACAGCGCGCACGAGTACATCATCGTCTCGTCGAGCATCAGCTTGAAGAAGTCGTTGCCGAGGTCGTAGTGCGCCGCGATGTTGCGGCGGCTCCCGGCACGCGTGTTCCGCTGCAGCCAATGCGCCGCAAGTCGCAGGGGTGCCGTCAGTCGGGCCAGGCCGCCCTCGAGCGAATCGAGCGCGGTGCGATTCACGAGCAGCAGCCGGAGCAGGCCGGTCAGGTCGGGACTCGACCAGTGTCCGAGCATGTACGATTCGGCCGCGCCGACGGAACCGCCGAAGGCGAGCTCGGCATAGAACGCCGGGTCGCGCACCTCGAGACTCGCGGCCGGCCCCTCGGCGACCCCGTGGAATTCGTGCACGGCGTCGCCCTCGTGCACGCGCAGCGTGCCGCGCTCGAGCGCGCCGAGGCGCCCGACGACCAGCCGCCGCGCCGCGGGGCCGAGCGGATTGGGACGGGGCCGGCCGGGGACGAGCCCGATCAGCGTCGTGTCGTTCATGTCGTCGCTTGCTCCTCCACCCGTGTCGTTGCCGGGTGGTCGTGAAAGGGAATGCGCTTCAGCCACAGCCGCAGCGCCTGCCAGTGGATCCGCCGGAGGACTTCGAGGCTCGCAAGCGGGTGCCGCGCGAGCGCCCGGGCCAGGCTCGCGCCGGTGATTTCGCGTCGCTCCAGGAACAGTCCGGCGTCGAACACGCGCTCGTGATCACGGCGGTTCACCATGCGGATGCCGAGCGAGGCGCCCGGCTCGCCGAGCGTCCAGTCGTACTGTTGCTCCATCGGCATGAACGGCGACACGTGGAACCGCTTGTCGAAGTGGAAGTGGAAGCCGCGCTCGTCGTGCGTGCCGGCGCTGGTCGGCAGCACGTAGGCGTGCCGCTCGCCCCATGGCGTGTTGGTGATCTCGGCGACGACCGCTTCGACCGTCGCGTCGGCCGCGTCGTAGCAGTAGTAGAAGGTCACCGGGTTGAAGCAGTGCCCGAACGTGCGCAGCAGCGTGAGCATGCGCACTGGTCCCGTCGGGCGCCGACCGGTCTCCGCCTCGACGCGATTGCGTACGGCCACGTCGAGCGGCGTCGTCGCGTCGCCCAGGTAATCGGCGCGACGCCACCAGGCGAGCGCCGGCCGCCGCGTCGACCAGCACCAGCGTCCGGCGAACACGGTGTCGAGCTCGGCGAGGTCGAGCCAGGTGTAGCAGACCGGGTAGTCGAACGCGTGCGGCACCGGCCGATGCCGGTGGTGGCTAAGCCGACCGGTGTAGAGCGCGCTGTGCATGGTCGTCGCGGAAATGCCGGACCGCGGCGAGTGCGCTCGCGACGCCGTCCTCGTGGAAGCCGTTGCGCAGCCACGCGCCGCAGTAGTACGTCGAGTGCACGCCGTCGATCTCGCGATGCCGCGCCTGGGCGGCCACGGACGCCGGCGTGTAGAGCGGGTGGTGGTAGGTCATCCGCCGCAGCACGCGCGCCGGGTCGATCGCGTCCGAGTCGTTCAGCGTCACGAGAAACGGCTCCGGCGCATCGAGCCGCTGCAGGACGTTCATGTTGTAGGTGAGCGCGATCGGGCCACCGTCCGGCCGCACGTGATAGTTCCACGCGGCCCACGCGAGTCGCCGGCGCGGCAGGAGGCGGGCGTCGGTGTGCAGCACGGCCTCGTTCGCCTGGTAGGGAATGGCCGAGAGCACATCGCGTTCCGCAACGCTCGGATCGGCCAGCAACGCGAGCGCCTGGTTGCTGTGGCAGGCGAGGAACACCGCATCGTAGCGTTGTGCCTCGTGGCCGGAGGGTTTCACGATCACGCCGCCGGCGATGCGTCGCACCTGCTCGATCGCAGTCGAGAGGCGGATGCGCTCGCGGAACGGTGCGACGAGCTTCTCGACGTAGCGCGCCGATCCGCCACGGATCGTGCGCCAGGCCGGACGGTCGTCGATCGTGAGCATGCCGTGGTTGTGCAGGAAGCGGACGAAGAAGCGCGCCGGGAACTGCATCATCGACGCGGGATCGGTGGACCAGATCGCGGCGCCCATCGGCACCACGTAGTCGTCGATGAAGGCCCGGCCGTAGCGTCCCCGTGCGAGCAACTCGCCGAGCGGAAGCTCGTCCCCCGGCTGGTCGAGCAGGCGCGGGGCCTCGCGGTTGAAGCGCAGGATGTCGCGCACCATGCCCAGGAAGGACGGCCGCAGCAGGTTGCGTCGCTGTGCAAAGAGTGTGTTCAGCGACGTGCCATTGTATTCGAGGTTTGCCGCCTCGTCGCGCACCGAGAAACTCATGCTGCTGTCCTGCGCGGCAACGCCCAGCTCGTCGAGCAGCGCGACGAAGTTCGGGTAGGTACGGTCGTTGAAGACGATGAAGCCGGTGTCGACGTGCCAGGTGCGCCCGTGGGCTTCGATCGCGTGAGTGTGGCTGTGCCCGCCCACGTGA
>JAJTCR010000129.1 GCA_021325695.1 Steroidobacteraceae bacterium
CGCCGGCAGCCCGAGCGCGATTGCGGCCTCGACGAATTCGCGCTGGCGCAGTGCGAGCGCTTGCCCGCGCACGATGCGTGCCATCGTGAGCCAGCCGACTGCGCCGATCGCAAGGAAGATCAGCACCAGGCTGCGACCGAACACGACGGTCAGGATGATGACGAAGAACATGTAGGGCAGCGCGTAGAGCACGTCCACGAAGCGCATCATCCAGTCGTCCAGGCGTCCACCGTGGTAGCCGGCGGTGGCGCCCCAGCCGACGCCGATGACCACGCTGACGAGCGTCGCGAGCACCGCGACCAGCAACGACACGCGCGTGCCGATCCAGACGCGCACGAACAGGTCGCGCCCGTTGGCGTCGGTGCCGAACCAGTGGCCGCTCCCGAGCGACGGCGGCGATGCGAGTGCGGCCTGCGTCCAGTCGACCTGGTCGACGGCGTACGCGCTGAACGACGGTCCGACCAGCGACGCGAGCACGAGCGCTGCGAGCACCAGCGCCGCGATCCAGGCCGCCCGGCTCTGGCGCAGGCGCGACCATGCGTCGGTCCAGAGACCGGCGCGACGTGGTGCCACCAGGCCCAAGGTCGCCTCAGGCATGCCGGATCCGCGGGTCGAGCCAGCCGTAGAGCAGGTCGACCACCAGGTTCAGCAACAGCAGCAGCGCCGCGTAGAAGATCACCATGCCCATCACGAGCGTGTAGTCACGATTGATCGCGCCCTGCACGAAATGGCGACCCACCCCCGGCAGGCCGAACACCTGCTCGACCACGAGCGATCCCGTGAGCAGCGCGGCCGCGGCCGGTCCCAGGTAACTCACCACCGGCAGCAGCGTCGGTTTGAGCGCGTGCCGGCGCAACAGCGCCCCACGCGCGAGCCCCTTGGCGCGCGCGGTCCGCATGTACGGTGCCTGCAGCACTTCGAGCAGGCTGCCGCGCGTGAGCCGCGCAAGGTAGGCGACGAACGGCAGCGCGAGCGTCACGACCGGCAGCACCATATGACGCACGCTGCCGGCCTCCCATCCCGCGGCCGGCAGCCACCCGAGGTAGACGCCGAAACAGAGCGCAAGCACCGGCGCGAGCACGAAACCCGGCACGGCGATGCCGACGAGCGCGGCGCCCATGACCGCGTGATCGACGGGCCGGTCGTGCCTGAGCGCCGCGGCGATGCCGAGCGGCACGCCGACCGCAATGGCAAGGATCAGCGCCAGCAGGCCGATCGTGACCGTGACCGGCAGCCCGCGGCCGATCAGCTCCGACACGCGATAATCCTTGTACTTGAACGACGGTCCCAGGTCCCCGCGCGCGAGTCCGGCGAGGTAGCGGCCGTACTGCACCAGCATCGGCTGGTCGAGGCCGTACGCCGCTTCGAGGTTCGCGGCGATCTCGGGCGGCATCGCCTGCTCTGCGTCGAACGGCCCGCCGGGTGCGAGCCGCATCACGAAGAACGCGGCGGTGACGATCACGAACAACGTCGGGACGAGACCCAGCAAGCGGCCGAGCGCGTACCGCAGCATGCCGTCAGGCACCCGGTCCGCCACGCCCGAGCATCTGCAAGAACGACGGTTCGTCGACGACCATCACGCCCAGGTCCTGCGCCTTCTTGAGCTTCGAGCCGGCCTCGGCGCCGACCACGAGCAGCGAGGTCTTCTTCGACACCGAGTCCGTCACCGTCGCGCCGGCCGCGCGTGCGGCCTCCCTCGCCTCCTCGCGCGACATCGAGGCCAGCGTGCCAGTGATCACGACGACCTTGCCGGCCATCGACCCCGGGCCCGCCGTCGCGGCACGCTTGATCCGCGGCCAGGCGACGCCGGCCGCACGCAGTTGCGCCACGACCTTGCGGTTGCGCTCCTCGTCGAAGAACTCACGCACGTGCCCGGCCACGACCGGGCCGACGTCACGGACCTGCTGGATCGCCTCGAGACTCGCATCGACGAGCGTGTCGAGGTCGCCGAAATGCTCGGCCAACGCGAGTGCCGTGGCCTCGCCGACGTCGCGAATGCCGAGTGCGTAGAGGAAACGGGACAGCGTCGTCTGCTTGCTCTGCTCGAGCGCCGCGACGAGGTTGGCCGCGGATTTCGGCCCCATCCGGTCGAGCCCCGCCAGCTCCTCGATCGTAAGCGTGTAGAGGTCGGCCGGCGTCGCGACGCGACCGCTTTCGATCAGCTGCGCGATCAGGCGCTCGCCGAGCCCGTCGATGTCCATGGCGCGGCGCGACGCGAAATGAAACAGCGCGCCGAGGCGCTGTGCCGGGCAGACGAGTTGCCCCGAGCAACGCGCGACCGCCTCGCCCTCCGTGCGGTCGACGTGCGAACCGCAGACCGGACACTGCCTGGGCAGCCGGACCTCGCGCGCGCCGGGCACGCGTTTCTCGGGGACCACGCGCACGAGCTCGGGAATCACGTCGCCGGCGCGGCGCACGACGACCGTGTCGCCGACGCGCACGTCCTTGCGCGCGACTTCGTCCATGTTGTGCAGCGTCACGTTGCTCACCGTCACGCCGCCCACGAAGACGGGCTCGACGTGCGCCACCGGCGTGAGCGCGCCGGTGCGACCCACGTAGAACTTGACCTCGCGCACGGTCGTCGTCTGTTCCTGCGCCGGGAACTTGTGGGCGACGGCCCAGCGCGGGGCGCGCGCGACGAATCCGAGGTCGCGCTGCCAGTCGAGCCGGTCGACCTTGTAGACGACCCCGTCGATCTCGTACGCCAGCGCATTGCGCTTCCCGCCGATGCGCGCGTAGTACTCGAGACAGCCGACGACGCCGTCGACGACCGCGATTTCGGGACAGGTTCGCAACCCGAAGTCCCGCAACGCCGCGAGCACTGCGCTGTGGCGCGGCGGCACGGTCCACCCTTCGATCGCGCCCATGCCGTAGAAGAACAGGTCGAGCGAGCGCTGCGCCGTGATCGAGGGGTCGTGTTGGCGCAGGCTGCCCGCGGCGGCGTTGCGCGGGTTGGCGAACGTCTTTTCGCCGCGCTCGAGCCCGCGCTTGTTGAGCCCCTCGAACGACTTGCGGGTCATGAACACTTCGCCGCGCGCCTCGAGCACCGCGGGCCAGCGCTTGCCGCGCAGCTGGACCGGCACCGACCGGATCGCACGCACGTTTGGAGTTACGTCTTCGCCGCGGGTGCCGTCGCCGCGCGTCGCGGCCTGCACGAGTCGGCCGCGCTCGTAGCGCAACGTGATCGCAAGGCCGTCGATCTTGGGCTCGGCCGAGTAGACGATGCGCTCGACGTCGAGCCGCTCGCGCGCGCGCCGGTCGAAGTCGAGGATGTCCTGCTCCGCGAACGCATTCTCGAGCGACAGCATCGGTACGGCGTGCACGACCGCCCGGAATTCACGCGAGGCCTGCCCGCCCACGCGTTGCGTCGGCGAGTCGGCGTCGGCGAGTTCAGGGTGGCGGGCCTCGAGCTGCTGCAGCTCCTGCATCAGCGCGTCGAACTGGGCGTCGGCGACCTCGGGATCGTCGAGGACGTAATAGCGATAGTTGTGGTGTTCGATCTGCTCGCGCAGCTCGCGGGCCCGTTTTGTCGCCTCGCGGGGTGCGGTCATGCGTCTCAGGCGGCGTGGACCGAGCGCTCGAACTCGAGCGCTTCCTCCCGCAACCGGCCGGCGCGGTGCGCGGTGAGCGGCACGCCCTTGTCGTCAGCGAGCGCGCCGTCGAGGTGCGTGGCCAGGGCACGGGCCGTGAACAGCATTTCGTCGAACGCCTCGCCGGCGCTGACGGGGCCAGGCAGGACCGCGAACACGAGGATACCGGGATAGTGCGTCTCGGCCATCGTCCGCGGGTCGAACGTGCCGGGGTCCCGCAGGCTCGCGACACTGAACACCGGCCGCCCATCGCCGTGCAGGCAATGGAAGATTTCGTAGCGGCCGAACCTGAGGCCCTCGGCCTGCAGCGCGTCGAGGACGCGCTGGCCACTGAAACGGCTCGGCGACGTTGCGTTCACCCGCACGGCGAAGATCTTCTGGGGACGCTTCGACCTCGCCGGCTCCGGCGTCTGCGCAACCGCCGCCGCGGCGGGCGTCGCGGTTGGGGGCGGCGGCGCGGGACGGGCCATCGGTTCCGGCGGTGGCGCGGGCTCGACTCGCGCGATCGTGGGCTCGACGCGTCCACCAGCGGC
Organism: Steroidobacteraceae bacterium; assembly: GCA_021325695.1. Classification (GTDB taxonomy): domain Bacteria; phylum Pseudomonadota; class Gammaproteobacteria; order Steroidobacterales; family Steroidobacteraceae; genus RPQJ01. Next base: position 4,124 of record JAJTCR010000129.1, read on the forward strand.
GGGTTCCGTACGCGCGTGCGTCACCGTCGGCTCCATGCGACGGCCGAACGTGGGTTCGCGACGCCCGACGGGCGTCCCGGTCGGGACGTCGTCCTCGTCATCGGCCTCGAGCCCGGCGCGACGCTCGATGGCCGGGCGTTGCGTGTCGAGGTCCTCGTCGTCGAGGGAGACGCTCGGCTCGAGCCGTCGGCCGTCGCGCGCGATCGCGGGTTCCTCCAGGACGTCCGCGACCGCGGCATCCGACGGTGCGTCGGTCTCGAAACCGGAGGCTCCCCCGGTAAAGACCGCAGGACGGCGGGAGGCGTCGTCGCCCAGTGTCCGGCGGTCGCGCGAGCGCAACCCCCAGAGGTAAATCGCGCCGATCAGCAGGGCGCCTGCGATCAGCAGTATCCAGCGCAGTTCGTTCATCGTGCCTCGGGCGTCCTGCCCAGTCGTTACATCGCCGCCATGCGCACGGCTTCGTCCACGTCGACGGCGACGAGGCGCGAGCAGCCCGGCTCGTTCATCGTGACGCCGAGCAGCTGGTTCGCGAGTTCCATCGTCGTCTTGTTGTGCGTGACGAAGATGAACTGCACGCGTCCAGACATTTCGCGGACGATGTCGCAGAAGCGGCCGACGTTGTTTTCGTCGAGCGGCGCGTCGACCTCGTCGAGCAGGCAGAACGGCGCCGGGTTCAGTTCGAAGATCGAGAACACGAGCGCGACGGCCGTAAGTGCCTTCTCGCCACCCGACAACATGCTGATCGAGCTGTTCCGCTTGCCCGGCGGCCGGGCCATGATCGCGACGCCCGCTTCGAGCATGTCGTCGCCGACGAGTTCCAGGTACGCCTGGCCGCCGCCGAACAGGCGCGGGAATTTCTCGCGCAGGCCGGTGTTGACGCGGTCGAAGGTGTCCTGGAATCGCGACCGTGTTTCGCGGTCGATCCGGCGGATCGCGTCCTCGAGCGTCGCGAGCGCGTCGTTGAGGTCCGCGAACTGCCGGTCGAGGTATTCCTTGCGCTCGGTCTGCTCGGCGAACTCGTCGATCGCGGCGAGGTTTACGGCGCCGAGCCGCTCGATCTTATCGCTGGTGTCGGCCAGCCGCTGCTCCCAGCCCGGCACGTTCGCGTCCTCGGCGAGCGCAGCCGTCACGTCGGCCAGCTCGAGGCGCGTCTGCGCGAACTGCTCGACGAGCTGCTCGCGGCGGATCCTCAGTTCCTGCACCGTGAAGCGCACGTTCTCGAGTGCGCTGCG
>JAJTCR010000499.1 GCA_021325695.1 Steroidobacteraceae bacterium
CTGACAGGCAATGCAGAGAAGCGCGACGTCGCCCATGTCAGCAGGGCGTCGACATTGACGGTGGGACTGCGATAGTCCGCAAACGCGCCGCGCAGCCGGGTGCGGAAGACCCTCAAAGCGCTGACCTGTCGGGCATTTTCCGCGCCCATCGCGCCTTCGAGCGCGAGTTTGGTGATCTGCGACGCTAGATCTCTCAATATGCCATGCTGCTCGCGGTCCGGAGGGCCATAGACCACGTCATAACCCTGGTCGAGCCGTTCGAGTAGCCTCGGCAACTCCTCCGGCGGATGCTGGAGATCGTCGTCCATAGTTACGATGACTTCGCCGCGCGCCTCGCGTATGCCGCAAAGCAGCGCATTATGTTGCCCGTAATTGCGGTTCAGTCGGATTCCACGCACGCGTGAATCCATATTCGCGAGAGTCTGTATGACCTCCCATGAATTGTCGCCACCGCAATCCTCGACGAACAATATCTCGAAGCCTTCGGGCCGTGCCTCGCAAACCTCGACCAGTCTCTGGTGGAGCTCCGGCAGGCTTGCCGCGGCCCGATAGACCGGTATGACGACAGACAGCATGCTTGCTCCCTTCAAGACTGCCGGCGTGTTAACGGCCGTCGGGCAAAACCTTTTCCAAGGCGTTTTCGAGTCGGCCTGAACGCGGGCTGTCTATTTTTATGGTTATACATCCGGCCCCGGGTTTTCACTCGATCCCCAGCTTCTTCACCCGATACCTCAACTGCCTGAACGTCATCCCGAGCAGCTCGGCGGCTCGGGTCTTGTTGTACCGCGTCTGCTCGAGCGCCCGGACGATGGCCTCGCGCTGGATGCTCTCCAGCTGACCCTCGAGCCCGTCCACGCCCAGTTCGTCGGATGCCGCGCGCCCTGACAACTCCGGCAGGTCCGACAACAACTGTCCCTGCTTGAGCTGGATGTCCTCGGGCTCGACCCGGTGATGTGAACACAACGTCACGGCCCGCTCAAGGATGTTCTCGAGCTCACGGACGTTGCCCGGGTACGCGTATGAAAGCAGCTTGTCCATCGCTTCGTCGCTGATCTGCGGCCGACGTACCCCGATCTGGCGTGCGACGCGATCGAGCAGCACGTCGACCAGTGCCGGCACGTCGTCAAGCCGCTCGCGCAACGCCGGCACGCGCAGTTCGATCACGTTGATACGGTAATAGAGGTCTTCGCGGAACCTGCCGCCCTTCACGAGTTCATCCAACCGCCGATGGGTGGCCGACAAGATGCGCACGTCCACCGGCACCTCGCGCGTCTCGCCGACCGGGCGCACGGACTTCTCCTGGATCACGCGCAGCAGCTTGACCTGCATGTGCAGCGGCAGGTCGGCGACCTCGTCGAGAAAGAGCGTGCCGCCCTCGGCCGAGCGGATCAGGCCTTCCTTGTCTGCGACCGCGCCTGTGAACGAGCCTTTCTTGTGCCCGAACAGCTCGCTTTCCATCAGCTCCGACGGAATCGCGCCGCAATTGACCGGCACGAACGGCCCGTCGCGCCGCGGCCCGGACTCGTGGATCAAGCGCGCGACCAGTTCCTTGCCGGTGCCCGAGTCGCCCTTGCGCAGCGCGCCGAGGTCGAGCGGCTTGGAGACGAAGTCGAACGCGCCCAGTTTGAGCGCGCGCACGGCGGTTTCGACGTTGCCGTGCGCCGTGATCACGGCCACCGGCACGCCCGGACGTTGCTGCTGGATCCACTGCACGACGTCGAGCCCGTCGCCGTCGGGCAGGCGCATGTCGGTGAGCACGAGGTCGAAGACCTCGCTGCCGAGGCGCCGTACCGCCGTCGCCCGGTCGTTCGCGGTCTCGACCTCGACCTGCATTCGACGCAGCGTCAGCGACAGCAGGTCGCGAATGTCCGGCTCGTCGTCGACGACCAGCGCGCGGTGCTTCGTTCTGCGGTCGCTCATCATCCTTTCCATCGGCGCGGGTCGGCAAAGATCGGAAAATGCTACCACCCCCGGGCCGCGGCTCGTAGACGAGCAGCGCGCCGTTGGTCTGGCAGAGCTCCCTCGAAATGAACAATCCCAGCCCGGTGCCTCCGTGACCCGTCGTGAAGAACGGTTCGAAGATCCGTTCGGCCTGCGCCGGGTCGACACCGGCCCCACGGTCGACGACCTCCAGGAACGGGCGCTCCGTGGAAGCGATGCGCCCGGCACGCAGTTCAACGGTCGCAGGGCCGGCCGGCGTGTTCCCGTGACGCAACGCATTGTCGCAGAGGTTCCAGAGCACCTGGTGCAGGTGCGACGGGTCGAACTCCACTTCGAGCGCACGCGGAGACGAGGCCACGTCGATGTGAAAGCGGTTCGCGTCGATCTGCAGCGTCTCGACGTACTCGCGCACGAAGCCGCCGAGCCACTCGACCGCGTCGAAGCGTTCCTGCCGCGTCGTGTCCCGTCGCGACAACTGCAGCACGTTCTCGATGATCTGGCTCACGCGGAGGCCGTTCTTCTCGATGATCTCGGTCAGGTGCCGGTCCTCGGACGACAGGTTCGGCGAATCACGCAGCAACTGGCCGGCGTGGCTCATCGCGCCGACCGGATTGCGGATTTCGTGCGCGATGCTCGCGCTCAGCCGCCCGAGCGCGGCGAGCTTCGACTGCTGTGCGCGTTCGGCGACGACGCTCGTGTCCTCCAGGAACACCAGCGCGGGTCCGCTGCCGACCTGGGTCAGCGCGACGAAGTGCGGCCGGATCGTCGTGCCGCCGTCGGCGCCCACGACCTCGCCATTGACGTCGCGACGGTCGGAGTCCTGCTTGCGCCACGCATCGAGCAGGTACGCGAGCCGCGGCGAGACCAGCGCGAGCGACGTTCCGGTCAGCACCGGCGCGCCCCGCAACAGGCGGGCGGCCGTCTCGTTGATGAGTCGCACGCGGTCGAACTCGTCGACGACGAGGATGCTTTCACGCAGGTTCTGGACGATGAACTCGTTCAGCTCGTTCAGGTTGGCGATGTCGAAGTCGCGTTGCTTGACGAGTGCTTCGCTCTCGCGCAGCCGCGCGGCGTACGGGATCGCGAGCAACGTGATCGCGAACAGGCTCGCCCCGGTGAGCCCGGTGACGAGGAAATCCGAGGTCAGGGCGTCGCCCTGCAGGAACGCGATCGTCGTCTCCAGCAGCAGGGTGAGCGCGATGATCGCGGTGCCGAGCAGCGCGTAGCGGCGCTCGACGATCGTCGCGGTCGCGCCTGCCGGAAGCACGAGCAGCGTGCCGAGGCCGCTCGAGATGCCGCCGCTCGAGTGGATCAGCATCGCAATCGCGACCGCGTCGACCGCAAGCTGGATCATCGCCTGCCAGGTCGCCGACGGCGTGCGCCGCCCGATCGACTGGATGCACACGAGCGCGAACGCGAAGTAGCCGACGGCGGCGGCCAGGAACAGCCCGGGCTGGTGGCTGCCGACGCTGCGCGTGGGGGCGTCGAAGAAGAACACCAGCAGCAGCAGCATCGGCAACAGCAGCCGGTACACGTTGAGCAGCGAAAGCACCCGCCAGGGCAGTTCCGCGTCCACGGAA
>JAJTCR010000500.1 GCA_021325695.1 Steroidobacteraceae bacterium
CCCGGACGCGAAGTACGTGGAGGTCCCCGCCGCGTTCGTCGAACTCAAGCCGGGTGCGAAGGCCGCCGAGAAGGAGCTGATCGAGTTCTGCCGCAAGGAGATCTCGAGCTTCAAGGTGCCGCGGCACGTGCGCTTCGTGACCGAGTGGCCGATGTCGAGCAGCAAGATCCAGAAGTTTCGGCTGCGCGAGGCGCTCGTGGCCGAACTCGGCCTCGCCTGAGTCGCCCTCGCCCGCCCTGGAGTCCACGATGCCCCCCACGACCCGCTTCGGCCCCGTCATGCAACTCGGCTTCGTCGTGCCGGACCTCGAGCGCGCGATCGCGCACTGGTCGAGCACGGTCGGCGTGGGCCCGTTCTACGTGCTCGAGCACGTCCAGTTCGCCGAGACCTTCTTCAAGGGCACGCCGATCACTGTCGACATGTCGGTCGCCGTCGGCCAGTGGGGTCCCGTGCAGGTCGAACTCGTGCAGCAATTCAACGACGCACGTTCGATCTACACGGAGTTTCCGGGACGCGACCTCGGCGGGTTGCAGCACGTCGGCGTCATGACCGACTCGGTCGAACGCGACCTGACGCACCTGCGCGCGGCCGGCATCGACGCCGTGCAATGGGGCTCGACGGCCAACGGCATCCGCTTCGCCTACCTCTCGACCGACCAGCACCCCGGCGCCATGATCGAATTGATCGAGCACGGTCCGGCGATCGACGGCTTTTTCGCGCTGGTGCGTGACGCGGCGCGAGACTGGGACGGCAGCCAGCCGGTGCGACGCTTGTGATGGCCGGCCTGCGGCCCGTCCAGGTCGCCTATCACGTGCCCGATCCGGCCGACGCCGCGGAGCGTTGCGCACGCGAGTTCGGCTGGGGACCGTTCCTCCTGCTCGAACATATCGCGCTCGAGCACAGCCTGCATCGCGGTACGGCGAGGCCTTTCGACCACACCTCCGCCTATGGCCAGGCCGGCGAAGTCATGGTCGAGCTCATCACGCAGCACGACGACACGCCCTCGGCCTTGCGCGACCTGTATGCGGCGCACGAGAGCGGCATCCATCACGTCGCCTGCTTCGTCGACGACCTCGCGGCCGAACTGCAGCGGTTCCGCGCTCGGGGCGTCGCGATCGCACTCGAGGCACGCACGCAGACCGGTGTGGACTTCGCGATGGTGGACCTGAGCGAGCAACTCGGGCACATGCTCGAGCTCTACGAGGCGGGCGACGACCTGCGTCGCTTCTACGCCCACGTTCGAAAACTGGCGGACGGCTGGACCGGCGAGCGTCCGGTGCGCCGGCCCCGGACCTGACGCAAGAGGACAGACTCATGGGACGTCTCCAAGGCAAGGGCGCCGTCATCCTGGGCGCCGCGGGCCGCGACAACATGGGCCAGGTCATGGCGCGCACGTTTGCGCGCGAAGGCGCGCGCGTGCTGGTGGCCGGACGCCACGAGGATTCGCTGCGCCAGCTGGCCACCGAAATCGGCGGTCGCCACGTCGTCTGCGACATCACGCGGAAGTCGGACGTCGAGGCCCTCGCGGACGCCGCGGTGGCCGCGTTCGGCAAGGTCGACGTCGCGGTCAACTGCACGAAGTCGGCCGGCGGCTCGGTGATCCAGATCTCCTCGGCCTCGGTGCACTGCCTGCTCAACAACCACGCCGCGTACATCGCGACCAAGGCCGCGGGCGAAGCGCTCGTGCGCTGCTTCGCGAACGAGTTCGGCGCCCAGGGCGTGCGGGTCAACTCGATCGCGCCCGGACTCACGTCCACGCCGATGACGGAGAAAGACGTCCACATGCCGGGGCTCGAGGAGGCGTTCCTCAAGGAGTACCCGCTCGGTCGCATCGGCACGACCCAGGACATCGCCGACGCGGCGCTGTGGCTCGCGGGCGACGAGTGCTTCCTGACCGGCCAGGTGCTGCAGGTGAACGGCGGGCTGACGTTGCGGCGCAATCCCACGCAAAAGGAAATCAGCGCCAGCCTGCGCGCGCACGCGCCGCCGCGGCCGGGCAGCTGACCCAGCGTCGCTTCAGGCTACGACGGAGGCCTGCTTCCGGCCGACGAGTTCGCGCAGGCGGTCTTCGAGGAAGCGGATCATGCGCCGCTCGGGTTCGCCGATTTCGTGCGTGAGCAGGCTCACGGCGAGCCCGTCCATGACGTAGTGCACGAGGTCCAGCGCGATGTCGAAATTTTCGCCCGAGCCTTCCCACTCGGGAAACAGGTCTACCGCGGTCTTGTACCATTCGCGTTCGAACGCTTCCTGCGCCGGCTTCAGGATCGCCTGCAGCTCGGGGTCCGTGCGCGACGCAACCCACAGTTCGAGGAAAGCGACGTACATCGGGTGCTTGACGTGCTCGAAATACGCCTCGAGCGCGCGACGCACGCGCGTCTCGTCGCGGGGCAGCTTGTCGATCGCCCGGCGAAACGCCTTGAGCCGCTTCGCGTGCAGGTGCTCGACCGCCGCGCGCACGATGTCGATCTTGGACGGGAAGTGGTGCAGCATGGCGCCGCGCGAGAGTCCCGCCTTGTCGGCGATGACGGTGGTCGTGGTGCAGGCGTAGCCCAGGTCGACAACGCAGCGCAGCGC
>JAJTCR010000130.1 GCA_021325695.1 Steroidobacteraceae bacterium
ACTGCCAGAGCGCCGCATAATCGCCTCGAGGCGCGCCGCGCTCCGTGGCCGACGCGTGGAACCGGGTCATGTTGGCGCGGTCGATGCCCGCGGCCGAGGGCACCCAGCTCGGGCGCGGGTCGTTGACGCCTCCACTTTATCGTGCGCACGCGTGGGGACCAACCCTTCGACCGGCTTGCGTATCAGCGCGACCGCGACGAGTTCCGCCACGTCCTGCGAGCCGGTCGTCTCGTGCGCTTCTTTGGCCTTGAGCCCGTCGCCGACCATGACGGCGCAGTAGGGGCAGGCCGTGGCGATCACGCCCGGGCGTTGCGGCAGCGCCTGTTCGACCCGTGTCACGTTGATGCGCCGGCCGATGTGTTCCTCCATCCACATGCGGCCGCCGCCGGCCCCGCAGCACATCGCCTTCTCGCGGTTGAGTGGGAACTCGAGTGGCGCGTCGCGCGTGACGCGCTCGAGGATGCGCCGGGGCGCGTCGTACTCGCCGTTGTGTCGTCCGAGGTAGCAGGGGTCGTGCAGCATGACGCGCTCGAACGTCGGCTTGACCGCGATGCGGCCCTGGTCGAGCAGGGTGGCGACCAGCTGCGTGTGATGCACGACGTCCCACTTGCCACCGAATGCGGGGTACTCGTTGCGGAGCGAGTTGTACGCGTGCGGGTCGCACGTGACGATGCGCTTGACGCCCAGGCCGTTGAAGGTCTCGACCAGCGTCGCGGCGAGCTGCTGGAACAGCATTTCGTTGCCGACGCGGCGCACGCACTCCCCGGTCGTCGGCTCCCGCGCGCCGAGGATCCCGAAACTCACGCCGGCCTCGCGCAGGATCTCGACGAACGCCCGTGCGATCCTCTGGCCGCGCACGTCGAACGATTCGGCCGAGCCGACGTAGAACAGGTACTCGACCTGCGCCATCTGCTCCGCGCTCGTGATCAACGGCACGTCGAGGCCACGTGCCCAGTCGCCACGCGTGTCGGCCGGCAAGCCCCAGGGGTTCGACTGGACTTCGTAGGCGTCGAAGACGTTCTTCAGCTCGCCCGGGAATTCGCCGTCCATCATCACGCGATGCTGGCGCAGGCGGAAGAACTTCGGCAGCAGCTCGAGTTCGATCGGGCAGGCCGCCTCGCAATAACCGCAGGTCGTGCACGACCAGAGCGTGTCCTCGCCGATCACGTCACCGACCAGCGGCGGCAGTCGTGCCAGCGCTTCAGCGCCGCCCTCGACCAGTGTCTGGCGCTGCTCGAGCAGGTGGCGCTTGAGGTCGTCGTTGACCCATTTCATCGACAGCGGCTTGCCCGTGACGAACGTGGGACAGGCGTCCTTGCAGCGACCGCACTCGGTGCAGGTGAACGCATCGAGCGCATCCTTCCAGACGAGGTCCGCGGCGGTCCGTGCGCCAACCTTGAGCTCGCTCGCGTCGGCGGCGTCGTCGAGGAGCGGGCTCAGGTCGACCGCGGGCACTTCGTTGGCCGGCGTGCCGCGCCGGAAGAACAACGCTGGCAGCGCCGTCACGATGTGGAAGTGCTCGCCGAGGGGCAGCAGCACGAGGAAGACGCACACCGTGATCATCTGGGTCCAGTAGGCGAACGCGGCGGCGGTGCCGAGCGTGCCGACCGGCCAGTGATCGACCAGGGACGACAACCAGCCGCCGAGCGGCGCGTGTGCGCGCTCGTGGGCGATCGCGGACACCGTGCCCGAGTACTGCGCAAAACGGAATGCGTCGAACGCGAGGTCGGTGACCATGATGATCGAGATCAGCGACAGCACCAGCAGTCCTTCGCGGTTCGGCTCGAGTCGTTGCGGCTTCAGCACCAGTCGCCGATAGAGCGCGTACGCCACCGCGAGCAGCACGGCCGCCTCGACGAGGTCCTTCCAGAGCGTGAGGAAGTCGCCGAGCGGGCCCGTGAACGCGTAGAGCTCGTCGAAGCCGATCACGATCAGCTGCACCTTGCGTACCAGCAGCGACATGAAGCCGAGAAAGATCACCGCGTGCATCACTCCGGGCTTCCATTCGCGGCGGACCATGCGCTGCTGCAACAGGCCGTTGCCGAGCACCGAGCGCAGGCGCGACCACGGCCGGTCCCAGCGCACCTCCGGTGCGAGCGCGGCCACGATGGCGAGTTTGCGCGCCGTGAAATAGCTGAACGCCAGGAAGGACGCGAGCAGCAGGACGGTGATGCCGATGGGACTCAAGACTGTCGACCTCCGGCCGTTGCAGGTGCGCCTGGCTGGTGATGGTGCACTGCACTATCACGAGCGAACTCAGGATGTACAATTCGGGTTTCCACGACAGGCCGCGAGCCTACGGCGCACAGGGGACGGTCAATAATGCAGCGCGAGGCGATGGAATTCGACGTGGTCATCGTCGGGGCAGGACCCGCGGGCCTGGCCGCGGCCATTCGCCTGAAACAGCTGAGCGCAGCGGCCGGCGGTGAATTGTCCGTGTGCGTATTGGAGAAGGGCTCGGAACTCGGGGCGCACACGCTGTCAGGGGCCGTGATCGATCCGATCGCGCTGGGGGAATTGTTTCCGGATTGGAGGGATCGGGGCGCGCCGCTCGAAACGGCCGTACAGGAAGACCGTTTCCTCGTGCTCAGCAAGGACAAGGCGCACCGGATCCCGGGGTGGCTGCTGCCGCCGCTGATGAGCAATCACGGCATGTACATCGCGAGCCTCGGCAATCTGGTGCGCTGGCTCGGCACGCGTGCCGAGGAACTCGGCGTCGACGTGTTCCCGGGCTTTGCCGCGGCCGAGGTGTTGTACTACGACGACGGCTCGGTCAGGGGTGTCGCCACGGGCGACCTGGGGCTCGGCAAGGACGGTCAGCCCAAGGAGTCGTACGCGCCGGGCATGGAACTGCATGCGAAGTACACGTTCTTCGCGGAAGGCTGCCGCGGATCACTCTCGCAGCAACTGATGGGCCGGTACAACCTGCGCGACGGCGTCGACCCGCAGGTCTACGGGCTAGGCGTCAAGGAACTCTGGCAGGTGCCGAAGGAAAGGCACCAGCCGGGACTCGTGATCCACAGCCAGGGCTGGCCCCTGCCCAACGACGTCGGCGGTGGCTCGTTCCTCTATCACTTCGGCGACGACCTGATCTCCGTCGGCTTCGTGACGCACCTGAGCTACTCGAACCCGCACCTCTCGCCGTTCGAGGAAATGCAACGCTTCAAGACGCATCCCGCGATCCGCGGCTACTTCGACGGCGGCAAGCGCATTGGCTACGGCGCGCGTGCGATCAACGAGGGCGGCCTCCAGTCGATCCCGAAGCTCGCCTTCCCGGGCGGCGCGCTGATCGGCTGCAGCGCCGGCTTCGTCAACCTGCCGCGCATCAAGGGTTCGCACAACGCGATGAAGACCGGCATGCTCGCGGCCGAAGCCGCGTTCGCCGCGCTGCAGGCAGGACGCGCGAACGACGAACTCCGCGAGTATCCGGAGGCGTTCCGCAAGTCGTGGGCCTGGCAGGACCTCAACAAGGTTCGGAACGTCAAGCCCGGTCTCAAGTGGGGCATGTGGCCCGGCACGGTGCACGGCGGCCTGCACATGTGGCTCAACGACCTCGGGCTCGGCGGCCTCGTCGGCTGGACGCTGCGACACAGGCAGACCGACCACGCTGCATTGCGGCCGGCGAGCGAGGTGCCGCGCATCGACTATCCGAAGCCGGACGGCGTGCTGACGTTCGACCGCCTGTCGTCAGTGTTCCTGTCGGGCACGGCGCACGAGGAAGACCAGCCGGTGCACCTGCGGCTGCGCAACGCGTCGATCCCGGTCGAGGTGAACCTCGCACGCTACGACGGGCCCGAGGCGCGCTACTGCCCGGCGGCCGTCTACGAATTCGTGGCGGCCGAGGGCGGCGGCCAGCGCCTGCAGATCAACGCGCAGAACTGCGTGCACTGCAAGACCTGCGACATCAAGGATCCGCTGCAGAACATCCACTGGGTGACGCCGGAGGGCGGTGGCGGGCCGAACTACAGTTCGATGTGACAGGGCGCAAAGCGGACGCCGCAGTACATCGAGCGACCACCCGGCCCACAACACGGTTCGCCGGGACGCCGTGAACCCGTCCATGGGGGCCCTGGGCTCGGCATCCATGCCTCGCACAGCCCGGCGAACCGGTTCTGGCCGGGGTATTCGCTCGATCTGTATGCGTTGTGCCGCTACCGAGGGGCCATACGGATCGCGCCGTCGAGCCGCACCGTCTCGCCGTTCAGCATCGTGTTCTCGAGGATCTGCTGCACGAACTGCGCGTACTCGGCGGGCTGGCCGAGCCGCGGCGGGAACGGCACCTGCTTGCCCAGCGACGCCTTGGCCTCTTCCGGCAGCGCCGCGAGCAGCGGTGTCTCGAAGATGCCCGGCGCCACCGTCATGACGCGAATACCCGAACTCGACAGGTCGCGCGCCATCGGCAGTGTCATGCCGACGATGCCGCCCTTCGAGGCGGAGTACGCCACCTGACCGACCTGTCCGTCATACGCCGCGACGGATGCGGTCATCACGATCACGCCACGCTCGCCCGCCGCGTTCGGCGCGTTTTGCTGCATCAGAACGGCAGCCTGCACCGAGACGAGAAAAGAGCCGACGAGGTTGATCTCGATCACCTTGCGGAAGAAGTCGCCCGGCATGGGTCCGTCCTTGCCGACGAAGCGCTTTGGCGGGCCGATGCCGGCGCAGTTGATCGCCGCGTCGAGTCCACCCATCGCCGTGGCGGCCGCCTTGACCGCTGCGATGACGGCCGGTTCCGACGTCACGTCCACCTTGTGGAAAGAGGCCGCCTGGCCGAGCGCCTGCAATGCCGACGCACCGGCCTGTTCGTTGACGTCGAGGAGCGCCACCTTGCCGCCCCCGCGCACGATCATTTCGGCGGTCGCCAGGCCGAGGCCCGATGCGCCGCCGGTGATGATGGCGCGGACGTCCTGGATCTGCATCTGTGGGTCTCCCCCGAAAGCCGGTGTGTCGTGTTCTCGTGCCTAGAGCCGCAGCCCGCCATCGATGTCGACGCTGCGACCCGTGAAGAAGTCGTTCTCGGCGATGAACAGCGCGGTGTGGGCGATCTCGGCCGGCAAGCCGAGTCGTTTCAGGGGCACCGGCGCCGTCACTTTGTCGAGCATCTCCGCCGGCATGCTGGCCAGCAGGTCGGTGCGGACGAATCCCGGGGCGATCGCGGCGGCACGGATACCAAAACGGGCCAACTCCTTCGCCCAGGTCACGGCCAGTGCGGTCACGCCCGATGTCGCGGCGGAGTAATTGCTCTGCCCGGCGTTGCCGACCTTCGAGATGCTCACGATGTTGATGATCACGCCGCCCTCGCCGAACTCGATCATTCGCTCGGC
>JAJTCR010000131.1 GCA_021325695.1 Steroidobacteraceae bacterium
GGCTGGCCGCAAGCCACGCGCGAGCTGCAGGTGTTCTACCCGACCTCGGTGCTGGTCACGGGCTTCGACATCATCTTCTTCTGGGTCGCCCGCATGATCATGATGGGCCTCGAGTTCATGGGCGAGGTGCCGTTCCGCGAGGTCTACATCACCGGGCTGATCCGCGACGAGCACGGCAACAAGATGTCGAAGTCGAAAGGGAACATCATCGACCCGCTCGACCTGATCGACGGCATCGACCTCGAGTCGCTGGTCGCCAAGCGCACGAGCGGCCTGATGCAGCCGCAGATGCGCGCGTCGATCGAGAAGGCCACGCGCAAGCAGTTTCCGCAGGGCATCCCCTCGTTCGGCACCGACGCGCTGCGCTTCACGTTCGCCGCGCTGGCGACGATGGGGCGCGACATCCGCTTCGACCTCGGCCGCGTCGAGGGCTACCGCAACTTCTGCAACAAGCTCTGGAACGCCGCCCGCTACGTGCTGATGAACACGGAGGAGCACGCGGCGGACCTCGCGAGCGGCGCGTGCGAACTGTCCGTGGCCGACCGCTGGATCCGCGGCCGGCTCGGCGCGACCGTCGCGGCCGTGCGCGAAAACCTGGCCGGCTATCGCTTCGACCTCGCCTCGCAGGCGATGTACGAATTCGTCTGGTACGAGTTCTGCGACTGGTACCTCGAGTTGTCGAAACCGGTGCTGCAGGGCACCGATGCCAGCGACGCGCAGCGACGCGGCACGCGCCGCACGCTGCTCCAGGTGCTCGAAGGTGCGCTGCGGATGCTGCACCCGCTGATGCCGTTCATCACCGAGGAGATCTGGCAGAAGGTCGGCCCGCTCGCCGGCCGTACGGGCCCCACGATCATGCTGCAGTCATACCCTACTCCCGGTGAATTCGCGGCCGACCCCGCGGCCGAGCGCGCCATCGGCTCGCTGCAGGCCGTCGTGCTCGGCATCCGCCAGATCCGCGGCGAGCTCGACGTGCCGCACTCGCGCGCCACGCCGCTCTACGTGCGCACCGACAAGGCCGGCGACGCCGAGGCCATCCGCTCGCTGGCGCCGACGATCCGCCGGGTCGCGAACCTCGAGTCGATCGAGGTCGTCGAGTCCGAGACCGACCTGCCGCCGAGTGCGATCGCGATCAGCCAGGGACGCACCGTGCTCGCCCCGTTCCACCGCCTGGTCGACGACGTGGGCGCCGAGCTCGCGCGGCTCGACAAGCGCAAGGCGCGCACGCAGCAGGAACGCGACCGGTGCGCAGCGAAACTCGCCAACGCGAGCTTCGTCGCGAACGCGCCCGAGAGCGTCGTCACGCAGGAACGCGAGCGCGTCGCGGAATTCGACCGGCAGCTCGCGCAACTCGCCGAACAGCGGCGGCGCCTCGGCGCACTCGCGCCGGCAGCGACGGAACGACTGACGTGAGCGCGCTCGCCGACACGTCGAGCACCGGCACCAGCGAGGTCGCGCTGCGGGCGTTGATCGAGTCGGCGGTCGCCGGGCTCAACGAGATCATCCTCGGCAAGGAAGGCCAGGTGCGGCTCGGCCTCGCCTGCCTGCTCGCGCGCGGCCACCTGTTGATCGAGGACATCCCCGGTGTCGGCAAGACGACGCTCGCGCATGCGCTCGCGCGAACCCTCGGGCTCAGTTACCAGCGCATCCAGTTCACCAGCGACATGCTGCCCGCCGACATCATCGGCGTGTCCGTGTTCGAGGCCGACACCGGTCAGTTCCGTTTTCACCGCGGGCCGGTGTTCGCGCAACTGGTGCTCGCGGACGAGGTCAATCGCGCGACGCCGAAGGCGCAGAGCGCATTGCTCGAGGCGATGGAGGAGCACCAGGTCACCGCGGACGGCCAGACGTACCCGCTGACCGAGCCGTTCTTCGTGATCGCGACGCAGAACCCGGTCTACCAGGTCGGCACCTTCCCGCTGCCCGAATCGCAGCTCGACCGTTTCCTCATGCGGATCGAACTCGGCTATCCGGCGGCCGACCTCGAGCGGCAACTGCTGCTCGGCCGCGACCGGCGCGACCTGCTCGCCTCCCTGCCGGCGGCGCTGACCCCCCAGCAACTGCTGCGCCTCCAGGTCGAGGTGCCGAAGGTCCACGCGTCCGACCCGCTGCTCGACTACGTGCAGGCCATCGCGCGTTACTCGCGCCAGGCGCAGGAGTTCGAGGCGGGCCTGTCGCCGCGCGCGGTGATCTCGCTGCTGCGCGCCGCGCAGGCCTGGGCGTTCATGGCCGGTCACGAAGGCGTGCTGCCCGAGGACGTGCAGGCGGTGCTGCCGGCGGTCGTCGGCCACCGGCTCGCACCGCGCGACACCGCGCGGTTCCGCAACTCCGGCGAGATCGGCCTGTACGTGCTCGGCGCCGTTGCGGTGCCCTGACCCGGGACGGCATGGCCCGCCTGCTGCAGCGCCTGCGCGTGCGGATCGATCGCCGCACCCGCCGTTGGATCCTCGAGCGCCAGGGTCGCGACGCCGACCCCGTCGAGCTCCGTCGCAACCGCATCTACATCCTGCCGACCCGGCTCGGCGTGGCCTACGCCGCGATGCTGTTCGCAATGCTGCTCGGCGGCATGAACTACAACAACAACGTCGGTCTCGCGCTCACGTTCCTGCTCGCGGGTCTCGGTCTCGTCGCGATGCACCACTGCCACGGCACGCTGGCCGGGCTGCGCCTGCGGCTGCTCGCGGCCGAGCCGGGATTCGTCGGCGGGCGCGTGCGCTTTCGCTGGCTGCTCGAGAACCCGTCGGCGATGTCGCGCCCGGCCATCGAAGTGCGGCTCGAACGGATCGGCGGTGAACGCGGCCCACCGGTTGAGGTACCCGGCCTGGCCGCGGCGTCGGCAGAGGTCTCGATCCGTGCGCGGCGGCGGGGACTCGTGCCGCTCGAACGGTTCGTCGTCTCGACGGCGCACCCGCTCGGGTTCTTCCGCGCGTGGGCCGTCGTCCACCCGGATCACGCCGCGATCGCCTGGCCGCGGCCGAGCGACCGCGACGTCGTGCCACCGCGCACGTCCACCGACACGGGTGGCGCGCAGGCGGCCACCGTCGGCGACGAAGATTTCGCCGGGCTCCGCCCGTTCCAGGCGGGCGACTCGCTGCACCGGGTCGCGTGGAAAGCGTATGCGCGCGGCCAGGGCCTGCACACCAAGCAATACGCGGGCACCGACGTGGTGTCGCACGTGTTCGACTGGGACAGCCTGGTGGGACTGGGCAGCGAGGACCGGCTTGCGCAACTGTGCCGCTGGGTGCTCGACGCGCACGATCGCGGCGAGGCCTTCGGGTTGCGCCTGCCGGGCACGACGATCGAGGTGAACCTCGGCGTGTCGCATCGCGAACGCTGCCTGAACGCGCTTGCGCTCTTCGAGCCCGCGGGACCGCCCCGTGCTTGAGTCGGCCACGCTGCGCAGGATGGGGATTGCAGACCCGCGCCACGCGTCTGCCGCGGGACGAACGCCGGTGCACGGCCTCGGCTGGGTGCTCGGTGCGCTGGCGGTGGCGGTGGTGCCGCACGTGCCGCACCTGCCGGCGTGGGTGAGCCTGCTGGTGCTCGCAGTGGCCGCGTGGCGCTGGACCGCGACGCAGCGCGGCTGGCCGCTCGCGCCGCGCTGGCTGCGGATCGTGATCGTGGTGGTCGCCACGGTCGCGATCCTCGGGACCTATCGCACGCTGAACGGCATCGAAGCCGGCACCGCGCTGCTCGTGCTGATGGCCGCGGCGAAGCTGCTCGAGACCCGCAGCCCGCGCGACCTCACCGTGCTGGTGTTCATCGCCTGGTTCCTGCTCTACGCGGCGCTGCTGCGCAACCAGGGGTTGCTGCAGCTGCCGTGGCTGCTCGGCAGCGCGTTCCTGTCGACGGTCGCGCTGATGCGCGTGCACGCCGAGTTCACGGCGTCGCCGGCGACCCACCTGGCGCGGCGCTCGCTCGCGCTGCTCGCGCAAGCCGTGCCGGTCGCGATCGTGCTGTTCCTGCTGTTCCCGCGGCTGCCCGGCCCGTTCTGGGGCATCGACACGGGCAGCCGGGCCCGCACGGGACTGGACGACGAGATGACGCCGGGCGACGTCTCCGACCTGAGCGCCTCGGGCGACGTCGCGTTCCGGGTCCGCTTCCGCGGGCGGACCCCGGTCGCGGAGCAGCGGTACTGGCGCGGTCCGGTGCTGCACGAGTTCGACGGTCGCAGCTGGCGCCGACCCCGCGCACAGATGTTCCCGGCGCAGGAAGTGCGGTACGCCGGCCCACCGATCGAGTACCAGGTCACGCTCGAGCCGCACTCGCGTCGCTGGGTGCTGGCGCTCGACCTGCCGTCACGGTGGCCGGAGCGGGAAGTGTTCCAGAGTTACGACTTCACGCTGCTCGCGGCACGATCGGTCGGCAGCGTGACCGCATTCGAGCTGACGTCGTACCCGCGTTTCGTCGCGGGCGTCGAGTTGTCCGCATCGATGCGACGCAAGGACCTTGCGCTGCCGGACGACGGCACGAACGCGCGCTCGCTGGCTTTGGGCCGCGAACTCGCGGCGCGCTCTGCGGGCGATCCGCGCCTCATCGTCGCCGAAATGCTGCGACGGTTTCGCGAGGAGCCGTTCCAATACACGATGCGACCGCCGCTGCTCGCCGACAACGCGGTCGACGAGTTCCTGTTCGAGACGCGCAGCGGATTCTGCGAACACTACGCGTCGGCCTTCACCGTGGTCATGCGTGCGGCGGGTGTGCCGGCGCGCGTCGTGACCGGTTACCAGGGCGGCGAATTCAATCCGTACGGCGGCTACCTGATCGTGCGGCAGTCGGACGCCCATGCGTGGTCGGAGGTCTGGATCGACGGGCGTGGCTGGATGCGCGTCGACCCGACCGCGGCCGTCGCACCGGAGCGGATCCGGGGCGGACTGATCGACGCCGTGGGCGAGGACGAGCCGGTACCGGGTCGACTGCGCGACGCGAGCCCGCTGCTGATGCAACTCGAACTGGGCTGGGACTCCGTCAACGACTTCTGGAACCAGCGGGTCGTGCGCTTCGACGCGCAGGCGCAATTCAACCTGCTGCAGCGCCTGGGCATCGCGGAACCGGACTGGCGTGCGCTCGGCCTGGGACTTGCGGCGAGCCTCGCCGCGTTCTTCGTCGCGCTGTCTGCGTACCTGTCCTGGCGGTACCGACCGCCCCCGCTTGACTGGCCGGCCCGATTGCACGACGTGGTCTTGCGGCGGCTGCGCACGCGTGGGCTCGTCCAGGGCTCCGCGGAAGGTCCGATCGCGTTCCTGCACCGGGCGGAACACGCGTGTCCGGATCTCGCGCGGGCAATCGCCGAGATCCGCGTGCTCTATACCGCGC
>JAJTCR010000132.1 GCA_021325695.1 Steroidobacteraceae bacterium
TGCGCAATGTCGGCACCCGACATGCTGATGGCGGTGTACAGGTCCGGTGACGGTGCGGCGGCGGGCTCCGGCGCGTCGACGACGGCTACGGGCCACACGGCGGCGACGTTGCTGATGCCCTTGATCCGCTCGACGTCCGTACGTGACGCATTGAGCGAGAAGCCGTTGAACAGCTTGTCGTAGGCAAAGCGCTCCTGGAACTTGACGCCGGCCTTGGTCGCGGCGCTGCGGAACGCGGCTTTTTCGGCACGCACGGCCTGCAGCAAATTGCCATCGGCGGTCGGTGGTCCCTTGAGTTGCACGAACCAGGTGTTGGGCTGCGCCCTCATCTCCGCGGCTGCCGTCTCGGGCAGCGCGGCCCTCGCATCGCCGACCGGTCCTGCGATCGCGCAGATCGCAGTGGTGGCGAGCAGTACGCCAAGTGACTTGAGTGACATCGAACCTCCACGTCCTAAAGGTTTCAGGTGGGCGCTGGCGCGAGGGCTTCCGCCTCTCGGGCTCGTCTGATCTGGAGCGTGGGATTTGGGTCCGCCCTGGGGCGGACACCGTCGCGACCATTGCCGTGCGCGGAACCTACAGGCGCGAGATTCGCCTCAAATGTAGGGTTCGACGTTTTCGAGTGTCGGCATGCGGCTACACGAAGCGCGCCTTGCAGTGCGTGCGGGGCAAGTGTTGCTTACATTTCGCCGATCGCGAAACATTCATTCCTCGAGCGTCGCCAGGAACTCACGAAAGCGCGGGTCCTCGCGGATCGGGTCGAGCTCCGGGTCGTTATCGGCCCACGAGCGCGAGGCAATCGAGCCTCGAAGAAAACTGAACGCACGATCGGCCTCGCCGACCTGCGCGTAGAAGCAGGCGATGTTGTAGCGGGTGTTGCCGTCGTCGGGATCGATCGCGATCGCCTTGTCCGCCCATTCGTACGCCTTCTCACGCTCGCCGATGTTGTAGAGCGCGGCGGTCGCCAGGAAATAAGCACGTGCGTTGTCGGGATAGCTTTCGAGGTGTCGCGCCGCCAGTGCGCAGCCACGGCGCTCGGCCTCGCTCGCTTTCCGCTCGTCACCGATCTTGCGATAGACGGGTGCGGCGATCAGGGGCGACTGGTAATCGTCGGGGTCCGTCTCCATCGCCTTCTCGAACAGCTCGAGCGCTTTCGGCAGGTCGCCGCGGTGCAGTGCGGTGCGTGCGTACGCGCGCTCGAACTCCGCCGCGGCTTCCTCGAAGCGCTCCTGCGCCGAGTACGACACGGCGCGCGCCGTGTGCACCTCGGCCACGTGCGGCGCGAGTTCGACTGCGCGCCGACTGGCGTCGTCGGACGCCGCGATCGCCGGCGCGCCGCCCGAGTGATAGGTCGCGCGCGCCGAATGAGCGGCCGAGAGTCCTGCCCACGCCTTCGCAAACGTCGGATCGAGTTCGGTGGCGCGCGTGAATGCCTCGATAGCGGACTGGAGGCTCCTCGGGCCGAAGCGATGCAGGAAGCCGAGCCCCTGCAGGTACAGCTCGTACGCCGGTGCGTCCCGGGTCGTGGCGTCCGTGGCGTCCTGCGGGCGCAACCGTAGTTGCAGTGCTGCGACGATCTGGCGCGCGATGTCGGCCTGGATTGCAAAGATGTCGTCGAGCGTCCGATCGTAGGTCTCGGACCAGAGGTGCGAGTCGGTGCCCGTGTCGACCAGCTTCGCCGTGATGCGGACGCGCTCGCCGCTGCGGCGGACGCTGCCTTCGAGCACGTGGCCGACGCGCAATCGCTCCGCCACGGCGGCAACGTCGACGTCCTTGCCCCGGAAGGCGAAGCAGGACGTGCGCGACGGCACGCGCAGGCCCGCGACCCGGGCGAGCGCATTGAGCAACTCCTCGGTGAGCCCGTCGGCGAAATATTCGTGGTCGTGCTCCGGGCTCAGGTCGGCGAACGGCAGCACGGCGAGCGAGTGCCGTCGAGGGTCGGTCGAGGCGGCCCCGGCGGGCGCGTCGACGCTGGGGACGCTCGGCGGTCCGGCCAGCACTAGCGGACCCGGCTTGGGCTCGGTGCTCGCGCCCGCTTCGACATCGCTCTGGTCACGCGCGACGCCGGCCCGCGTCAGTTCGAACGCCCAGGCCAGCATCAGGGCCACGGGAAAGCCCACGATCACGAGGACGGCGACCAGCGTGACGGTCCACGCGGGGAGGTTCAGCGCCGGGAACATGACGTCCGCGCCCTGCATCAGCGCCCAGGCCACGACCACGTAGACCGTGCCGACCTTGAAGACGTTGCGGCGCCGCAGCTCCGCGATGAATTTCCGCATCGCCTCGATTCC
Organism: Steroidobacteraceae bacterium; assembly: GCA_021325695.1. GTDB lineage: Bacteria > Pseudomonadota > Gammaproteobacteria > Steroidobacterales > Steroidobacteraceae > RPQJ01. The sequence continues at coordinate 2,289 of JAJTCR010000132.1, forward strand.
GGCCCGGTCCTCGGGCCGCCCCCGGCGACACTATAGAGTGATCGCGAGAGTGATCGCGCGCGATTGCCCCTTGAAAGGCCAATGACAGGCCCTATGTGTAGGCCCGAGCCCGGCGGCCGTCGCCGGGACGGGACATCTAAAGGAGGAACCATGTGGAACACGCTGTTCGGTGAATCCACCAGCCTCTTCGACGAGTTCAACTGGCTCAGCCGCGAAATGGACCGCTTGTTCGAGCCCATGGGCATCCCGGCCCTGCGGACCGCCGGCGCGGGCTTCCCCGCGGTGAACGTCGCCACCGAAGAGGACAAGGTGCACGTGCTCTTTTTCGCGTCCGGCATCGACGCATCGACGCTCGAGGTCACGATGATCGGCAACGTGCTGACGGTGAAGGGACATCGCCAACTGCCCGAGGCGCCGGAGGGCGCGCAGGCTTGGGTCCGGGAGCGGCCCAGCGGTCGGTTCGTGCGGACGCTGACGCTTCCGGACGACGTCGACCCGCAGCGGGTCGAGGCGCAGTCGCGCGATGGACTCGTCTGGATCCAGGTCATGCGGAACGAGGCGGCCCGCCCGCGCCGCATCCAGGTGCACTGATCGAAGCGATACGAGGAGGTACGACATGGCACGCAATGACATGACGGCCACCGAGCGCCGGGACGTGGCCCAGGAGGCCGGACGCGCGGAACCCAACGAGCGCGATCGCGTCTTCGTGCAGCCGGCGGTGGACATCCTCGAGGACGCGCAGGGCATCACGCTCTATGCGGACCTGCCGGGCGTGAACCTCGAGGGACTCGACGTGCGAGTCGAGGGCGACACGCTCTTCCTCTCGGGCACGAGCAACCTCGCCCTGCCCCAGGGTGCGCAGCCGGTGTACGCCGAGCAACGCTCGCTGGCCTTCCGCCGGCGCTTCAGCCTGAGCGGCGACCTCGACGCGTCGGCCATCGATGCGAACCTCGCGAACGGCGTCCTCAGGGTGCGCATCCCCAAGACGCCGGCGGCGCAGCCGCGTCGCATCGAGGTCCGGCCGGGCTGACGCGCTCACCCTGGTCGTTCACGACTCCGGCGGCCGGCGTGCGACCTCGTGCGCCGGTCGCCGGGGCCGGTTCGTGTTTTCGGATCTTCGCCTAGGCCGCCTCGAGCCGACCGCACTTGTTCAACAGTTGACCGTGCGCGGCGACCAGCCCGTCGGCGAGCTGGCGCGGATCGCGCACCGCGTTGCTCGCGGCGATGACGCCGAACCCGAGCGCACCCGCGTAGCTCTCGACGGTGATGTTGACTCCGAGCCCGTGCGCGACGATCGACACGGGCCAGTAACCAATCATTCGCGCGCCCGCGAAATAGAGCGGCACCGACGGGCCGCGGATGTTCGAGATGACCAGGTTGAACGGCATCGGCGCGATGTTCGCGAGCTGCGAGCGCCCGTACAGCGAGGCCAGTCCCTGCAGCAGCCACGGCAGGCCGAGCGTCGGGAAGTCCGTCGGCCGGATCGACTTCGTCCGGGCAATCGCCGCCTTGGCCGCGCTCGCCGAGTCGCGGATCGCGTGCAGGCGCCGCACGGGGTCGGCAATGTCGGTGGCGAGGCTGACCCTGGCCGCGGTCGCCTGCGTCGTGTACTCGGTGTCGCCCTGCTCGCGCAGCGAGATCGGGATCCCCGCGATCAACGCGTGCTCCGGCACGCCGCCGTGATGGCCGAGGTAGCGTCGCAGCGCACCGGCACAGATCGCCAGCACCACGTCGTTCACCGTGCACTGCTGCACGGCCGCGACGTGCTGCACCTCGTCGAGCGGGATCGACGCGGCGGCAAAGGCACGCTCGCCGGTGATCGCGACGTTGAACGGCGTCCTTGGCGCGAAACTGGGAACGGCTGGCGCCGATCCGCCCGAGGCGTCGTCCGGCGCGGCGCGCCACGCGGCGCCGACCGTGCGCGTGATCTCGGGCAGGAGCCGCACGAACCTGGCGACCTGCGCAACGTCGTGTCGCAGTGCGCCCGCGATCAACTCCGCGGGCGACGGATGCTCACCGCGACCCCACGCGGCCACCCCACGCGAACGCGCCGCCGGCCGCGGCGTCGGTGTCAGGTCGTAGAGCACCTTGACCATTTCGACGGCCGCCTGCCCGTCGAGCACCGCGTGATGGATGCTCGTGTAGTACCCGACCTGGCGTTTCGGCAGCCCCTCGATGATGGTCACGGTCCAGAGCGGCCGGGTGCGATCGAGCGGCACCGCGTGCAACTGCGCGACGCACGCTTCGAGCTGCGCCCGCGTGCCCGGCTTCGGCAGCGCCACGCGGCGGATGTGGTAGTCGAGGTCGATGTGGTCCGCCTGCACCCAGGCAGGGTTGGCGAACTGCAGCGGTTCTTCACTCAGCTGTCGGCTCAATGCCGGCACCTGCGCGATGCGGCGTGCGTAGAGCCGCTTGACGTCCGCGAGGAAGTCGCCCCGATAGCCGTGCGGCAGCTCGAGCAGGCTCAGCGACGCGACGTGCATCGGCGTCTCCGCCGTCTCGAGGTGGAGGAACAGGCCGTCGAGGCCGCTCAACATCTTCATGGGCAGGGCCAGCCTTGGGTCGATGAGACCCATTCTGCGCCTGCGCCCTCGTGCCGGCCGTGCGGGGAACTACGGGGGCGACCGTGCTGTTAGCCCGTCAAATGACCGTGCGGTCGTACAGCGACCGTTCACCGGTTTGCGCTCCGCTTGCCCGCCGTTGCCGGTCGCTCGCGTGCGGCAGGCTCGGGCTCGAAGCAGAGAATGTCGCCGGGCTGGCACCCGAGCGCCTCGCAGATCGCATCGAGCGTCGAGAAGCGGATGGCGCGCGCCTTGCCGGTCTTGAGGATCGAGAGGTTGGCCAGCGTCATGCCGACCCGGTCCGCGAGTTCGGTGAGCGTCATGCGCCGATCGTGGAGCAGGTCGTCGAGCTTGACGGCGATCGGCATGTCACACCGTCCCTTCGAGGTCTTCGCGCAGGTGCGTGCCTTCCGCGAACACGCGGGCCAGCAGGAACGTGAAGAGCACGGCGAGCCAGCCGTTGATCGAGAAGCCGGCGTCGATGTCGATCGGGTGCGCCGGAGTGGAAATCACCTCGACGATCGCGCCGATGACGAGGCTGAGCAGCTGCAGCGCGAGCAGCGCCCAGCCGATCGCCTGCAGGCGCCGCGCGTTCGTGGCGACGAACGGGTCGCCCGCGCGGACCGTCTCGACGATCGCGAGCAGCCGCTTGAGGACCAGGTAGTTGACGGGCACCGTGACGATGCCGAGCACCGCGATCGCGTGCATGCCGAAGATCACCCGGTCGGCCTCGGGCGACGGCGACAGCTTCAGCGAGGTCATGATCCATTGCTCGGTCGGCATCACCGTGAGCAGCACGACGATCGCGAGTCCATACAGCCAGTTGAGGACGATCAGGGTCCGCAGCGCGACGTGCGCGATCGGCAGCGCGGCGGACGACGGGGCGGGGCTGGGCATGAGTCGTCACCTCCTTTATATCGAATATCAATACGCCGTTTATCGAATGTCGTCAATACCGGCATCGAAATCCGATAAGAGGTCGAATTGGTCGGCCTGAACGGCCGGAGGACGCCGTGCTCAGTGCTGGAGGTCCGCGACCCCGATCAGCGGCGCGGTGATGGCACTTTCGTCGGCAACGTCGCGTGGAGAATCGTCGGCGGGGTTGCGGGCCAGTTCCCGGTACCGGCAGACCCCGTTCGCCATCTTCATCTGCTTGGGCGTTCGGCACTCCGGCCTGAACAGCAGCGGGCTGCCGACGAGGATACAGAGCGCCTTGGCCCGCGAGGTCGCCACGTTGAACCGGAACCGGTTGTAGAGGAACTCCATGCCGCGCGGTGCATCGTCGGGGCTCGACGACGTCATCGAGTAGATCACCACGGGTGCCTCCTGGCCCTGGAAGCGGTCCACGGTGCCGATGCGATCGCCGAGCGCCGGCAGCGCCTCGATCAGTGCGGAGACCTGCGCGTTGTAGGGCGCGACGATCAGGATGTCGCGGACTTCGAGTGGACGCACGACAGCGTGCTTGTCGCGCCACCGGCACCGGTGCAGCAGGTGATCGACGAGCCCGCGGATCATCGTCACCTCGTCCGCCGAGCGTGCACGATTGCCCGTGTGCGGCACGGGCAGGTAGCGCAAGCCTGAGCCAAGGCACCCGGCGTACG
>JAJTCR010000501.1 GCA_021325695.1 Steroidobacteraceae bacterium
GGCGAGCAGGTGACGATTTACGCCGATCCGGGTGCACGCACGCTCGGCGTGAGCATTCGTGACGAGGGAAGCTGTGACGCCGCGCTTGCGCACGTTCCCCTCCAGGTCGTTGCGAGCGCGACCACCACCATCCGCGTCCGGGCGGACCTCTCCTATGATCTGAAGGTCGAAGCGACGACCTATTGATTGCCCGACGGCGGCTCTACGGTCTCTTGTTCCGCTGCAGGAGGCGCACCGGCTTCCTCCTGGTCTTCTTCGGCGGCTCCCGGCGCCGGCTGGACACTGCCCGTCGGATACGGGGTCGGCAGCAGCGCCTCCACGACCGCCTCCGGCGGAATCAGTGAGTTGGCGGAACAGACGAAGTCCGTGCTGACCACGCGCACGCCGACCTCGCGCAATACGCCGACCGACATCTCGTCGAGCAGGTCGCATTCCTCGGGCTCGATCCCGATCGTGTCGCGAGAGAGCGTGACGAGTTGCCGTTCCGCCTTGAACAGGACCGGATCGTTGAACTTCGCCGCCGGGTTGCCCGTCACCCGGGACACGAGTTCACGCCGCGTCTTGTCCCTCTCGAGTTCGGCGAGCACTTCGGGCGTGACTTCTGTCGGCAGCATCATCCGGACATAAACCTGGGCCACCTGGCGGCGCTCGGTGGTGCCGGGCTCACGGTAACGATTCGACGCGGACTGCCATGGATTCGTCGTCACGCGGGTGTCCAGGCGAGGATCCTGCGTCGTCATCAGTGAGTCGCTGCAACCGCTGACCCTGACCTGGATGTCGTCCCGCGCGCCGACCGCGCGCAGGATGCTCGAAACGCGACCTGCCATCGAACGGCAGGAATAGATGGTCGTCGGGCTGCTGTACGAAAACGAAAGCTTCCGCTCTGCCCAGACCGCCGGCACCGGCTCCTGGGCCGCTGCCTGAATGCCGGCCGGGAGCAGGACCGATGCTGCGAGGAACCACGCTGTAGCACGCCGCCGCTTGCAGGTTGCGTGGCTGGAGGCCTGCAGCGTGACTGGCACCCTGATCGCGTCCATGTGCCCGATTTTTCTCCCGCCGCGGCCGTAACGCAATCGGTCGTCGCGTCGTCCGTTGCTGCGCTCGTTGTGCACCGCCGCAAGAATCGGCGCGGGTGTCAGCCATCGACGACGGTCCGTTCGGGCCCGACGGCCGTTGCGGGCGAGATCGAAAGGGGTAACCTCCGTCCAAGCGCCGTACGCAGGGGCGCGAACGGGGACGTCGATGGCGCATCGGCCGCGTCTCGAATGGCGAGTCTCATCGCGTGTGGTGGCAGGCTCCCTGTCCGCCTTGCTGCACCTCGGCCTGTTCCTGCTCGTCTACTTCTCGGGTGGCCGGCAGGACGGTGTCGACGACGACGACACACCCATCACCCAGGTGGTGATGCTCGAGACCCGCAACGCCGATCGCCGCGACGGCGTCCAGTTGCCGCCGCTGCAGGCGTCCATCCCCCCGCCCGATCCCCGTGCCTCGTTCGACCCCGAGGCCGTCCGGCCGCCGACGCTGTCGCTGCCCGATCTCGATCTGGCGCCGGCTGAGGAAGCGGTGGTCGAGCGCAGGTGTCCGAGTTGCTCGAGCGCATCGAGCGCGTCGCTGCAAAGAAGCTTGCAAACGCAGCAAGTGCCACGGCCCGCTGGACGCAGCACGGCAAGCAGTACGACGCGGAGTTCGTGCTGCAGCGGGCCCAGAGCGGCATCGAGCCGGATCGGGTCATCGCCGAAATCAGCGCCGAGGATCGCGGCCGTCGGCTCAAGACCCAGATCCTGCTCAAGCGCGTGTCGTTCGCACAGTTCACCCAGATCATCGATTACTGGGATCCGATGGTGCGACTGCACGACGACGAGATCGTCGGTCGCATGCACATCAATTCGCGCTTCAGCATACTGTCCGACGCGCGGGCGAGGCCGGCCCTGCTCGGCAAGGTGAGCACGGCGGCCGGCAGCTACAACATGGAGGCCAGCGGTCGCAGGCGCGAGTCGGACATCTTCCGCGAGGGCATCCAGACGCGCGCAAAGCGCATTTCCCTGTCCGAGCAGGCGTACCCGTTCGAACTGACACCGCGGGATGCGGACGCCCGCGTCCACGAGTTCACGGCGGACACGCGCATCCGGTTCCTCCCCAATGGCAGCTACTGGTGGGAGGACAACAAGCCGGGCACGGCGCAATACCGCAGCGAGCCTCCGGGTCGGCCCGTCTATTTCATTGCGGCACGCGGCGTCACGCTCTACGTGCAGGGCGTGGTCGCCGGCAAGGTCGTCGTCTATTCACCGCAGGGAATCGTCATCGAAGGCAGCCTCAGGTATGCGAACGATCCACGCGAGGACCCGGACTCGGCCGACTACCTCGGCCTCGTCAGCGACAAGGACATCGCGATCGCGTATCCGCGGGTGACCGGACCGGACGATCTCGACGTCCACGCAGCGCTGTTCGCAAAACGCCGCTTCGTCGTGATGAACTTCCAGCACGCAGGATCGGGAACGCTGCGGATCTTCGGCAGCCTTGCCGCTGGAACCATGACGGCGACCGAGCCGCGGTACGCGCTGCGACTCGAGCACGACGGGCGGTTCGAGGACCTGCGGCCACCGGGTT
>JAJTCR010000133.1 GCA_021325695.1 Steroidobacteraceae bacterium
GGCACGCTGCAGCTGGACCTCGAGCTGCAGTCGTTCGACCAGCCCGTGTGGTCCGCCGTGCAGGCCGCGCGACCGCGGGCCGACGCGAAGGGCGTGACGCTGGACTACGAGCGACGCGCGCCGCCCGTCATGGTCACGATCGACGCCGACCGTATGGAACAGGTCGTCAACAACCTGCTGGTCAATGCGATCAAGTTCACGCCGGCCGGCGGCCGCGTCACGGTCAGCGTGCAATCGGTCGCGGACGCGGCGGAACTCGTCGTCACCGACACCGGCGAGGGCATCGACCCCGAATTCCTGCCGCACGTCTTCACGCCTTTCCGACAGGCCGACAGCTCGACGGCTCGCCGCCACGGGGGGCTCGGGCTGGGCCTCGCGATCGTCGACAACCTGGTTCGGCTGCACGGCGGCACGGTGCAGGCCGACAGTGCAGGCGTCGGCCGGGGCGCCCGCGTAACCGTGCGACTGCCAGTCGCCGCCGGCGCCGAGGCAACCGCCGGCACGACGTCGCGAAACGCGACGCTGCAGGCGATGCACGTCACCGAACTGGCGGGTGTACGCGTGATCGTCGTGGACGATGAAGCCGACGTTCGCTCCGCCGTCGCGCGGCTGCTCGAACAGGCCGGCGCGAGCGTCGTGTGTCTCGATTCTGGTACGACAATCGCCGAGGTCCTCGCCGAGCATCGACCGCACGTGCTCCTGTTCGACCTCGGCATGCCGGGCGAGGATGGCTACAGCCTGATCCGGCGCGTCCGGGGCTTGCCGACGGCCGCGGGTGGCACGACACCTGCGGTCTCGCTCACGGCGCACGCGCGCAGCGAGGATCGCGCCCGGGCGCTCGCGGCGGGCTTCAACGAGCACCTGCCGAAGCCGATCGAGGTGCAGCGGCTCATAGCGGCCATCCGTGAACTCGCCGCGTGCAGCGGCGTGTCGGTCACGACGGCCGCCAACGAGAGCGATGCGACGGCATACGCCGGATCGTCGGGCACTGGCGTCGCCTGACGACACTTTTCTCGACACGACAACAAGACGACAGGGGGAACGACACATGTCTACGGAAGCCCGGGCGGTGACGCCCGCACGCGCGGACTGGAAACTGTGGGTGGTCGGCATCGTCGCGCTGCTCTGGAACGGAATGGGCGCGCTCGACTACGTGATGACGCAGACCAGGAACGCTGCGTACATGGCGCAGTTCACGCCCGAGCAGCTCGAATACTTCTACGGCTTCCCGGCCTGGGTCGTGGCCCTCTGGGCGATCGCGGTGTGGGGCGGGGTGCTGGCGTCGGTGCTGCTGTTGCTGCGCAGGCGCCTCGCCGAGCACGTGTTCCTCGTCTCGTTCCTGGCGATGGTGGTCACGACGATCCACAACTTCGTGCTCACCGACGGCATGGAGAAGATGGGCGGCGGCGCCGCTGCGTTCTCGGCCGTCATTTTCGTGGTGGCGCTCGGGCTTTACCTGTACTCACGCCAGCTCGCGCGCCGTGGCGTACTGACCTGATCGTTGGCGCGGCGACCGGCGTGAGACGGCGGGTCAGTGCCTGTCGGACTGCACCGGCTGACCGCCGCGTGGCGACGCGACTACGCTGAACGTCCAGCAGACACGGAGGTCGCACCATGCTGCAACACGCCCCGATGTACTCGTATATTCCCGCGAAGGACCTCGACCGCGCGCGACGTTTCTACGAAGGCAAGGTCGGGCTCAAGGCGAACATGGAAGTCGCCGGCGGGGTGGTGTACCAATTCGGCAAAGGCACGGCCTGTTTCCTCTACACGACGCCGAACGCCGGCACCTCGCAGGCGAGCCAGGCGTTCTGGGACGTCGAGGACATCGAACGTGAAGTCGCGGAACTCAAGCGTCGCGGCATCGAATTCGAGCGCTACGAGGGAATGACGAACGTCGACGCCAACGGGATCTCGACCGAAGGCGGCGCACGCGCCGCCTGGTTCAAGGATTCCGAGGGCAACACCATGGCGTTGATCCAGACACTGGACGCCCCGAAGCCGGCCGGGTCGACACCATCGAAGGACTGAGCGGAGATCGAACCATGGCGACGACGCACAACGGCAGCTGCCACTGCGGCAAGGTGGCGTTCCAGGTCGAGGGCGACATCGACAGCGCCATGTCCTGCAACTGCTCGATCTGCCAGCGCAAGGGCTCGCTGCTCTGGTTCGTGCCGCGCGACAAGCTGCGCCTGCTCACGCCCGAGGATGCCGCGAGCACCTATACGTTCCACAAGCACGCGATCAAGCACCGGTTCTGCCCGACGTGCGGGATTCACCCGTATGGCGAAGGCACGGACCCGAAAGGCAACAGGACGGCGGCGATCAACATCCGCTGTCTCGAGGACATCGAGCTCGAGTCGATTCCCGTGAAGAAGTTCGACGGACGGTCGCTGCCGTAAGCACACGCGGCGGCAGCCGCGCGTCCGGACCGGGAGGCAGAGATTCCCCAGATGGCTTCCCTGCTGCGAAGCCGAGAGGCGACGACGACGACGATGCTTGCCGCGGTCGCCGCGGCGTTGCTCGGCCCTGCGCTCGTCCGGGCCACGACATCGCTGCCGCCGAGCGGCGAGCTTACCTGCGAGCGCGCGGCGATCGGCGAATGCGATTTCCGCGATCCGACGAGCCGGTTCGCCTTCGACTGGCCGAGCGACTGGCCGGCGAGACGGCTCAAGGTCGTCACCGAGACCGGGCCCCGGGCCCGGGCCCGCCAGCTCGACGCCGTGCGCTGGATCTCGGTCGAATACGTCCCGGACGACCCCACGCAACCCGAGGCTTCGCTGCTGCAGGTGACCGTGCTCGAACGGGCCGACTGGATCGCACAGTGGACTCGCCGGAACGCAGTGGTCGCCGCGGGCGTCGAGGTGGCCTCGGGCGGCCAGTTCGTCGCGATCGCCTGGACGCAGGCCTCGAATCCGTACCCGCCCGAGTCGCGCGACGCGGACATCTTCGAGGCGCTGCGCCCGACCGCGGCCGACGTGAGTCGGCTCGTGCGATTCGTGGCTGCCGCACCGCGGTAGCGCTGACGGCGCGCTGCACGACGTCGCCACGGCAGCAGGTCTGGCAAGCGAGGCGGGCAGCCCCGGTCGGTGGCGTATCGGAGAACGGGAGCCGCCATCGCTCCCTTGGCCGACTTCATCGATGTGCCGCTGCCGCGAAAATGTGCGGCAAATGTGCAGGCACGACACAGGAGCTGCTTCATGAACGCACGGCAACTGGCCCGCGGCCTCGGCTGGTTCAGCATCGGGCTCGGATTCGCGGAATTGATCGCCCCGGGGCGCATTTCCAGCAAGCTCGGCCTGCAGGGTGAAAAAGGCGCCGTGCAGGCGTTCGGCCTGCGCGAACTGCTCTCGGGCGCGGCCATCCTCGCGAGCAAGGGGCGTGCCCCGCACTGGCTCTGGGCGCGCGTCGCCGGCGACGTCATGGACATGGGGTTGCTGCAGACCGCCCACCCGGTCGGGGCGGAGCGACGCACGACGTTGAACGTCGCCAAGGTGGCCGTGCTCGGCGCCGCGGCGCTCGACCTGATCGCTGCGCAGAAGCTCACGCGACAGTCGAAGTCACGTCGGCGCCGGCTCGCGCGCAGGATCCCGCTGGTGAATCGCCGGTTCGCCTGACGGAGGCCGTCGGCGCAGGGTCCCTCAAAACCCGAGTTGCTCGAGCGACTGCAGCACGCGCATCCGCGGCTCGGCGGGCCGCATCGGGAACGCGCGGAAGAAATCCTCGCGGGTGAGCTGCGGGCTGCGCTCCCGCACGTTGGTCGCCCAGTCGGCCGCGCGGTTCGCGTGGCCCGCCAGCGCGTGTGAAGCCGCCGCGATCATCGCGATCAGCACGTGCGCGCCCGGCGCGCGCGCGGCTCGATCACCCCACTGCGACGCGGCGTCGTCCTCCGCGAGCGTCATGTGGCCCAGCGCCCGGGTTCCCAGCATGGCGTAGTGCAGCGGGTCGAGCGGGCTCAGCCGCATCGCGTGGTCGACGTGCTCGCGGCCGTCGAGGCCGCGGCCGGCCAGCGTCTCGGTCCACGCCCGTGCGTAGACCCCCTGCGCGAAGTTGGGGCTCAGGGTGGTGGAGCGTTCGAGCCAGCCGAGCGCGGTGTCGAGTTCCCCGGTGAGCCAGTACGTGCGTCCCATCGTGAAATTCACGAAGGGGTCGAGCGGGTCCAGCGCGAGTGCCCGTTCGGCGAAGCTGCGTGCACGCGCCGCTTCCCCGGCCACGTCGTCGGTCTGGTGCAGGAACGCGGCCTGGAAATGCACGAACGAGAGCCCCGCGTGTGCGCGGGCAAACCGCGGATCGCGCTGCACCGCGAGCTCGAACAATGCCTTCGCGTGGGCCGTGTCGATGCGGTTGAAGCGATAGACGTGCTGCAGTCCCAGGTGGAACGCCGACCACGCGTCGAGGCTCTCGGTCGCGCCGAGGCGGGCGAGCGTGGCTTCGTGCAGCGGGATCCGCAGCTCGAGCGCCGCGAGGATGCTCGCGCGAATCTCCGTGCGCACCTGGTGGATGTCGTCGGCCGGCACCTCGTAGTGCTCCGCCCAGACGACGCCGCCGTCGCGCGTGTCGACCAGTTCGACCGACACGTGCACGCGCGCACCGCGCGACTGCTCGATCGTGCCCGACAGGCAGTAGCGCACGCCGAGCAGGCGACCGATTTCGAAGGCGTCGATCTCCTGGTCGCGCAGCCGGAACGACGAGGCGCGTGCCGTGACGAACAGCCAGCGCAGCCGCGACAGGTCGACGATCAGTTCGTGCGGCAACGCGTCGGCCAGCGTCACCGTGTACGGGTCGCTCGCGGAACCCGCCAGGCGAAACGGCAGCACCGCGATCGACGGCTGCTTCGGTTCCGGCAGGCCGTGCGGTGCTGCGACGAGCGGGGAATCGGCAGCCGTCGCGAGCATCGGTAAGGACGGCGACAACGGGGGCGAGGTCGCAGGCGGCGCCGAGGCGGCGATCCGCACGTCCGCGACGAACTGGAAACCACGCCCGTGGACCGTGCGGATGAAGCGCTGCGACCGGCCGTCGTCGCCCAGCGCCTGGCGCGCGGATTTGACCCGGCTCGCGAGCGCCGAATCCGTGACGATGCGGCCGTCCCAGATCTTCTCGAAGAGTTCGTCCTTGCTGACCATGCGGTCGCGGGCATCGACCAGCAGCGCGAGCAGCGCGAACACCTGCGGCTCGAGCGCGATCCGCTCGCCGCTGCCCTGCGCGCGAAGCTCGATCCGATCGAGGTCGAGCTCGAAGTCGCCGAACCGGTACAGCATGGCGA
>JAJTCR010000134.1 GCA_021325695.1 Steroidobacteraceae bacterium
GACGTGATCGAGCAGGTCGACCGTCTGTACACCGAGTTGCAACAGCGCATCCCGGGCAAGCCCCTGTACATCGGCGAGACCGGCTGGCCGAGCGCGGGCCGCCCGCGCGGCCCGGCCATCCCCGGTCGCGTCGAACAGGCGCGTTACCTGCGCGAATTCACCGCGCTCGCGGCACGACGCGGCTTCGACTTCAACGTGATCGAGGCCTTCGACCAGCCGTGGAAGATTCCCCACGAAGGCACGGTGGGCGGCCACTGGGGTCTCTACGATCGCGACGCAAGACTCAAATTCGCGTGGACCGGCCCCGTCGTCGACGCGCCCGAGGGCCAGTGGATCGCGGCGCTCGCGATCGTGGCCGGACTGCTCGGCGCCGCGGCGACGGCCCGGGTCGGCCGAGACGGCGCGCGGGCGCGAGCCGCCCTCGTCGCATTCGGCTTCGTCGCGACCCTGGTCGCGCTCGGCGCCCGCCAGTGGCGATACCTGTTCGACGCCAACGTCTCGTTCGTCGACTGGGCGGTCACGCTGATGGTGTGTGCGGCAGGTTGGGTCGCGCTCGCCCGGGCGGCCCGCACGCTCGCCACACCCGCCACAGGGCTCGCGCCAGACCCGATTCCGCGACTGGTTGCCCTGCTCCTGCTGGCCGGCGCCGCTTACGTCGACCTCGGGCTCGTGTTCGCCGGACGGCACCGCGATTTTCCGGTGTGGCTGTTCGCGCCGGGCGTGCTCGCGGTCGTGGTCACCTCCTTGGGCGATCCGAGCTCGCGCGCTCGCGCGCTGCGACGTCGCAACGGCAGCGACGAACTCGTGCTGGCGTCGTGGCTCATCGTTGCGGGCGTGCTGGTGCCCTGGATGGAGCGCTTCGCGAACCTGGCCTCGGTGGGCTGGGGCTCAGCGAGCGTGGTGCTCGGGCTCGCCGTGCTGCTGCCATGGGCCGCCGAGGCGCGCGAGCACCATCGCGCCGCCGATCACGCCGGCGCCGGCCCAGGTGAAGTTGTACAACACCATCCCGACGACCCCGACCGCGACGGCCGCGTGAGCAAGCCACCGCGAGCGCCGCCATGACGCCGCCGCGGCGCACGCGAGGCTCGCGAGGCCGAACACGTCGTGCACGAACGCGCGGATCACGAGCATGCGCACGTGGCACCACCAGGGCGCCGTCGCCGCGTCGCAGACGGGACCGAGGTCGTCGCGCTCCACCAACCCGTAGCGCACGGCGTTTGCCGCGAGCCACGCGGCCGCGCCCACCAGCGCGAGCGCGAGGATCGTGCGAACGAGCGAGCGAGGTGCGGGCATCGGCATGGCCTGGTGGCGTTCGGGCTCGGGTCAGGGGGTCAGAGTACACAGTTGCTGCACGCGTCCATAAAGTGGCAGGCTTGGGTCCGTCCCCGTCCGTCCGGGACAAGGAACGCCTTGACGTGAGCGACCTGGCGGCACTTGCCGACCGGTCGCCTCCAACAACAACAGATGGATCAGGAGGGAACCATGATCATCGACCGCCGTATCTCACCGTCCGTCCGTGCCTTGCTCGGCCCGGCCCTCGTGTGTGGCGCGCTGTGGCTCGGCACGGCCCAAGCCGACGTCGGCGCCGCGAAGACCATCGCCAGCGGGCTCGCCAATCCGCGCGGCCTCGCGTTCGCGCCGAACGGCGACCTCTACGTCGCCGAGTCGGGCAGCGGCGGGACCGGGAATTGCACGTTTTCGCCGCCCAACCCCAGCGTCAACCGCTGCTACGGGGAGACGGGGGCGATCAGCCGCGTGCGGCCCGAGGGTGGCTTCGACCGCGTCGCGACGGGCTTTCCGTCGCTGGCGCAGCCGAGCGGAATGGCGGAAGGCGGGCCCGTCGACGTCTCCTTCCTGGGCATGGCCGCCACGGTGACGCTCAGCTGGGGCGGCGACCCCGCACTGCGCGCAGCGCTCGGCCCGAAAGGCCACATGTTCGGCACGGTACTGCAGGTGACGCCGTCGGGCGCCACCAGGACGATCGCGGACGTCGCCGCGCACGAAGCGGCAGTGAATCCGGCCGGCGGCGCGGTCGATTCGAACCCGTACAACACGCTCACCGTGCCGGGCCGACGGCTGGTCGCCGACGCCGGCGCCAACGCGCTGATCGAGATTGCGGCGAACGGCCGCACCTCGACGTTCGCGGTGCTGCCGCTGCTGCCCGCGGTGCCGCCGATCCCGGTGCCGCGCGAGCCGGTCCCGACATCGATCGTCGAGGGCCCCGACGGAGCACTCTACGTGAGCCAGCTCACCTCGTTCCCGTTCTGGCCCGGCACGTCGGCGGTGCTGCGCGTCGCGAGCGACGGCAGCTCGATCGAGCCGTACGTGACGGGCCTGACCGCGGTGGTCGACCTCGCCTTCGATGCCGGCGGAGCGCTGTACATCCTCGAGGTCGGTCGCGGCCAGAGCGGCCCGTTCCCGCCGCCCAACCCCGGCCTCGGCATCGGTCGCTTGCTGCGGCAGTGCCCGGGTGGTGCGCCGAGCGTGCTGCTCGAAGGCCTGTTTTTCCCGGGCGGCATCGCCATTGGCCCCGATGGCGCCGCGTACCTGACCAACTTCGGCGTCTCGGCGACGGCCGGCGAAGTCCTGCGGTTGCCGGTGAGCCCCTGTTCCTGAGGACGGGCGTTGACGGGAGGGCCCGCAGCCGGTTCGACACGGAGGTCGGCCGGCCGCCGGGACCCGGCTTGACTTCGCTGGCGTTCAGCCGTCCCATGCCGGGCCCATGACTTCCGCGCTCGACACCGCAGCCGCCGGCAAGCCGCACGAACTCAGCCGGAGCCTGCTGCCGCGTCACATCGCGATGATCACGCTCGGCGGCGTGATCGGCGCGGGACTGTTCGTGGGCAGCAGCGCGGCGATCGCCAACGCCGGACCCGCCGCACTCTTCTCCTACATGATCGCCGGCTCGATCGTGTTCGTGGTCATGCGGATGCTCGGCGAGATGGCCCTCACCCACCCGCACATCCGCTCGTTCTCGGAATTCGCGCGCGAGGGCTTCGGCAATGCGGGCGGATTCATCGCGGGCTGGCTCTACTGGTACTTCTGGATCGTCGTCGTGCCGATCGAGGCGATCGCGGGTGCGCAGATCCTGCAGCTGTGGTTCGACCTGCCCGTCTGGCAGATCGGGCTCGTGCTGATGGCGATCATGACGGCGGTCAACCTGCTCTCGGCGCGCTCGTACGGCGAGTTCGAGTTCTGGTTCTCCTCGATCAAGGTCGCCGCGATCATCGCGTTCATCCTCGTTGCCGCCGCGTACGCATTCGGGCTCACGGCGCCCGCTGGCGCGACGTGGTCGACCCTGACCGCGCACGGCGGCATTGCGCCGAAGGGTTGGGTGCCGGTCATCGCGGCCGTGACGACGGTGTTCTTCTCGATGGTCGGGCCCGAGATCACGACCGTGGCTGCGGCCGAGTCGAAGGACCCCGAGAAGGCCGTCGTACGCATGGCGACCTCGATCTCCTGGCGGATCCTGTTCTTCTACGTCGTCTCGCTGTTCCTGATCGTCAGCATCGTGCCGTGGACCCGCGTCGTACCGGGCGAGTCGCCGTTCACGCTCGCGCTGAACGTCATCGGCTTCGACTGGGCGAGTGCCGCGATGAGTTTCATCATCCTGACGGCCGTGCTCTCCTGCCTCAATTCCGCCGTGTACGTGTGCTCGCGCGTGCTGCACGTGCTCGCCGACCACGGCGACGCGCCGCGCTGGCTCGTCGAGGTCAACAGTCGCCGCGTGCCGGCGCGCTCGATCTGGCTCGGCTCGATCGTGGGCGTGATCGGGGTGGTGCTCGCGATCGTGTCGCCGAACGCCGTGTTCGCGTTCCTGGTCAGTTCGTCGGGCACGGTGATCGTGTTCGTGTACCTGATGACCGCGATTGCGCACGTGCGCTTGCGCCGTCGCCACCCGGAGACCGAAACCAGGGCCGTGCGGGTCTGGTTCTTCCCGTGGCTCAGCTACGCGACGATCGCCGCGATGATCGCCGTGCTGATCGCGATGGCGCTGACGCCCGCGCTCGCGAGCCAGCTCTGGTTCAGCCTGCTGGCGCTCGCCGTCGTCACCGGCGCCTGGCTCGTGCGCCGTCGCGCATAGCCGGCGCGACCCGGCTACCAAGGCAGCGGCTGGCCGTTCTGGTGCATGAAACGGCCGCTGTCGTCGAGCGTGAGTTCGTCGATCTGCCTGAGCAGACCCCGGACCGCTTCGTCCGTGTCGATCATGCCGGAGCCCCCGGTCATCTCCGTGCGCACGGCGCCCGGATGCAGGATCGCGACCGCGATGCCGTGCGGCTTCAGGTCGATTGCGAGCGACACACCCGCGGCGTTGAGCGCGGCCTTGCTCATGCGGTAGCCGTAATAGCCACCCGAGCCGTTGTCGGCCATCGAGCCCATGCGGCTCGTGATCAGCGCGACCTTGGCGCCCGCCTGCATGCGCGGCAGCAACGCCCGCGTCAGGAACAGCGGTGCCAGCGAGTTCAACTCGAACTGCGCCCGCACGTCGGCGGGATCGGCATCGGCCAAGTCATCGGTCACGAGCATGCCGGCGTTCTGCACCAGCAGGCTGATCTCGGCGCCGGCGAATCGTGTCGCCAGCCGCGACCACGTGCGGTGATCGGTGACGTCGCAATCGGCTTCCACCGGCACGCCGAGCGCATCGAGCTCGCTCGAGCGATGCCGGCAGACGGCGACAGTGTCGGTGCCGCGCGCCGCGAGCTGGCGCACCAGCTCCAGGCCGATGCCGCGATTGGCGCCGGTGACGACCGCGATGCCCATGATGACCTCCTTGCCGCGCGGCGACGACGGTCGTGTCGCCGACCAAACGTGGATTCTAGTCCCCGGGGCTGGTGGTATACGTCGGCCATGACAGGTGTCCTTTCCAGTCGTCGCTTGCGCGCACTGCTCGGCGCGGTGGCGCTGGTCGCTGCAGCGGCGTCGGCCGCCGTCGATCCGGTCGCCCCCGACGGCGCCGTCGCGCCGGTCGAAGAAGTCGTGGTGGAGGCGCCGGAGCCGCGCTACGTGGCGCCCACCACCCGCGATTCGATCGGCCGGATCTGGGCGCCGGTGCTGATCGACGGACGCGGACCGTTCCGGCTCGTGCTGGACACCGGCGCCACGCGTTCCGCGTTGATCCCGCGCGTCGTGGAGCAACTGGGCCTGACCATGAAACCGGACGGCGCACGCGTGCGTGGCGTCACCGGCTCCGCGGTCGTTCCGACCGTCAAGATCCGCTCGCTCGAATTCGGCGAGTTGCGCGTCGACGACGTC